>DATICK010000251.1:0-7496 GCA_035456865.1 Sulfuricaulis sp. | reverse complement strand
ACCGCCTTCACGGATGGCGAAGCGGAGGCCTTCTTCCATCGCGATCGGGTTGATCAGGGTCACGACCATGGCGACGTTGTCGCCGGGCATGACCATTTCAATGCCTTGCGGCAGTTCACACGAGCCGGTGACGTCGGTGGTCCGGAAGTAGAACTGCGGACGGTAGCCGTTGAAGAACGGGGTGTGACGGCCGCCTTCTTCTTTGCTCAGGACGTACACTTCGGACTGGAACTTGGTGTGCGGCTTGATGGAACCGGGCTTGCACAGCACTTGACCGCGCTCGACGTCTTCGCGCTTGGTGCCGCGGAGCAGGATGCCGACGTTGTCGCCAGCCTGACCTTGGTCGAGCAGCTTGCGGAACATTTCGACGCCGGTGACGATGGTCTTGATGGTGGGCTTGATGCCGACGATCTCGATTTCGTCGCCGACCTTGACGATGCCGCGCTCGATGCGGCCGGTGACGACGGTGCCGCGGCCGGAGATGGAGAACACGTCTTCGATGGGCATGAGGAACGGGCCGTCGATGGCGCGCTTGGGCTGGGGGATGTACGAATCCAGCGCTTCGGCGAGTTTCACGATCGAGGGTTCGCCGAGTTCGCCCTGGTCGCCTTCGAGGGCCTTCAGGGCCGAGCCGATGACGATCGGGGTTTTGTCGCCGGGGAAGCCGTACTTGGTGAGCAGGTCGCGGACTTCTTCCTGGACGAGTTCGAGCAGGTCCTTGTCGTCGACCTGGTCGGCTTTGTTCAGATACACGACGATGTAGGGAACGCCGACCTGGCGCGCCAGCAGGATGTGTTCGCGGGTCTGGGGCATGGGGCCGTCGGCGGCCGAGACCACCAGGATCGCGCCGTCCATCTGGGCGGCGCCGGTGATCATGTTCTTGACGTAGTCGGCGTGGCCCGGGCAGTCGACGTGGGCATAGTGGCGCTTGTCACTCTGATACTCCACGTGGGTGGTGGAGATGGTGATGCCGCGCTCGCGCTCTTCGGGGGCGTTGTCGATCTGGTCGTAAGCCTTGACCTCGCCGCCGAACTTGGCCGCCAGCACCTTGGTCAGGGCCGCCGTGAGCGTGGTCTTGCCGTGGTCGACGTGGCCGATGGTGCCGACGTTGAGGTGCGGTTTGGTGCGTGCGAATTTTTCCTTGGACACGGGATGCCTCTTTATTATCTCACTGTCAGTTGAACGTTATCTTCGAAAACCATTTCGTAATAATTATGGAGCCCATAATCGGAATCGAACCGATGACCTCTTCCTTACCAAGGAAGTGCTCTACCGACTGAGCTATATGGGCGGATTTAATCAGCCCAGCCTATACTTGGAGCGGGTAGTGGGAATCGAACCCACATCATCAGCTTGGAAGGCTGAGGTTCTACCATTGAACTACACCCGCCTTGGATGTATTTGTAATCGATGAACCCAGCTTTTCCTGCTTCGCGCAGTTCATCTCGCCCCCAACCTGGTGGAGGGGGGTGGATTCGAACCACCGAAGGCAGAGCCGTCAGATTTACAGTCTGATCCCTTTGGCCGCTCGGGAACCCCTCCGGAAAAAATGAAGCCGCAAATTTTGCGTGACTGGGCCTTGCTTGTCAACCGATATCCTTGATTTTTTACACAAACTCTTCCGATAATCACTGACCGGCAACTGCCCATCCATGACTCCTGCGGATGAGATTGAGCGCCGACCCGGCCATGAACCAGGCAATCTGGTCCCGGGTCAGGCTGTGCAGAGCAAAAAACGTCTCCTGGCTGCCGTCGGCATGGCTAATTCGGGCCTCGATCTTTTGCCCGGGGGCCAATTTGTCGAGACCGATGAAGCTCAGCCGGTCATCCCGGCGGAGGCGGTCGTAGTCGGCTGGTTCGGCAAACGTCAGCGGCAATACGCCCTGTTTCTTGAGATTGGTCTCGTGAATACGGGCAAAACTGCGCGCCAGCACCACCCGGCAGCCGAGGAAACGGGGACTCATGGCAGCATGCTCGCGCGAACTGCCCTCGCCGTAATTCTGGTCGCCCACCGCCACCCAACCCAGCCCCTGGGCCTTGTACGCCCGGGCGATTTTCTGCAGTTCCTCGCCGGACTGGCCGGTCAGGACATTGAAGCCGGTTCCGGGCTTGTCGCTGAAGGCGTTATCCGCCCCAGTAAACATGTTGTCGCTGATGCGATCGAGATGCCCGCGGAACTTGAGCCACGGTCCCGCCGGGGAAATATGGTCGGTCGTGCACTTGCCGCGCGCCTTGAGCAGCACCGGCAGATTCTGGTAACCCGCGGTCTTGTCCACCGGCTCGAACGGCGCGAGTAAGGCCAGCCGTTCGCTTTTCGGATTGACCATCACTTTTCCGGCGGCGGGATTTTCGACCGGCGCGACATAGCCTTCGCTGCCGCGATCGAAGCCCTTGGCCGGCAACTCCGCGGCGCTCGGCGCGTCGAGCGTGAGCATCCCACCGTTGAACTTCACGCCTTCATGAATCGGGTCCGCGTCCAGCCGTCCGGCCAGCGCATAAGCCACGACCACCTCGGGGCTGGCGATAAAGGCCAGCGTGCTCGGATTGCCGTCGTTGCGTTTGGGGAAGTTGCGGTTGTAGGAAGTCAGGATCGAATTCTTCTCACCCTTGGCGATGTCGGTGCGCTCCCACTGGCCGATGCACGGCCCGCAGGCGTTGGCCAGCACCGTGGCGCCGATCGCCTCGAGATCCGCAAGCAGGCCGTCGCGCTCGATCGTCGCGCGCACCTGCTCCGAACCCGGCGTGACCATCAGCGGCACGCGCGCCTGCAAGCCCTTCGCTTTCGCCTGGCGCGCGACGTGCGCAGCGCGGCCGATGTCTTCATAAGAAGAATTGGTGCAACTGCCGATCAGCGCCGCCTTGAGTCCGGCCGGGTAGTCGTGCGACTTCACGTCGGACGCCATCTGCGATACCGGTCGCGCGAGATCGGGCGTGTGCGGACCGACGATGTGCGGTTCGAGCCGGGACAGATCGATCTCCACGACCTGGTCGTAATGTTTGCCGGGATTCGCGAGCACGTCGGCGTCAGCCGTCAGATGCTCCGCGAGGCTCGCGGCCAGACTCGCCACTTCGGCGCGCCCGGTCGCGCGCAGATAGTCGGCCATACGCTTGTCGAACGGAAACACGGAGGTCGTGGCACCCAACTCCGCACCCATGTTGGTCACGGTTGCCTTGGCGGTTGCCGAGAGCGACTCGGTTCCCGGACCGAAGTACTCGATGATCTTGTTGGTGCCGCCGGCCACCGTCAGCATGCCGGCAAGCTTGAGGATCACGTCCTTGCCGCTGGTCCAGCCGGACAGTTTTCCGGTCAGTCGCACGCCGATCAGTTTCGGCCACAGCAATTCCCATGGCATGCCGACCATCACGTCCACGGCATCCGCGCCGCCCACGCCGATCGCGAGCATGCCAAGACCGCCGGCATTCGGCGTGTGCGAATCGGTGCCGATGATGAGGCCGCCGGGGAAAGCGTAGTTCTCGAGAATCACCTGATGGATGATGCCCGAACCCGGCTTCCAGAAACCCATGCCGTATTTATTCGACGCCGAGGCCAGGAAGTCATACACCTCCTTGTTCGTGCTCTCGGCGACTTCGAGATCCTTGATCGCGCCGACCTTGGCGCGGATGAGATGATCGCAATGCACCGTCGTCGGCACCGCCGCCTCGCTGCGGCCCGCGGTCATGAACTGCAGGATCGCCATCTGCGCCGTGGCATCCTGCATCGCCACACGATCCGGATTCAGCGCCACCGTGGTCTTGCCACGCTCCGGCAGGTCCGCATTCAGATCCGCCTTGTGCGCGAACAGAATCTTTTCCGCGGCTGTCAGCGGCCGGCCCACGCCCCGCCGCACCGCGGCCATACGCGCCGGCAGGGACTGGTAATAATGACGAACCGTGGCGACGGCGTCGGCAGGAGTTTTTTCCATTGTGGTTCTTGAAGCGATCTAAAAAGGGCTTTCGGGAAAGAATCTTATTTTAAATCAGAACCGGCTGCCGAAGCTATGCGCGACAACGCGAAACACCCTATTCCGCCAAGGATACTTACCGGCGCGAACCTATTCCTTGCCCCACGGCGCGAAACCGATGGGGCGTTTCTTCTTGGGCTCCGGCGGCGTCATCAATTGACGGATGGCTTCAATTAACTCGGTTATGGCACGGTCATGGGTGGTCAGTTTGCGTTCCAGTTCGTTCAATTTGCGCGCAAGCGCTTTGTTCGATGACAACATCTCACGCAATTGCACAAAGGCGCGTACCACATAGATGCTGACTTGGACAGCGCGTTCAGAATCAAGCACTGAAGCGGCCATAATGGCGCCGTGCTCGGTAAAAACGTATGGCAAATAGCGCCTGCCACCACGGCCAGCCTGCTCTTTTGAGATCGCAAATTGCGATCTCAAAGAATCATGCTCCCTGGCATTCAGCTGAAACATAAAATCGGGTGGGAAACGGTCAATATTACGCTTGACCTGTTCATTCAGGCGCCCGGTGGGGACGTCGTAAAGCTCAGCCAGATCAGCATCGAGCATGACCTTCTGGCCACGAACCATAAGAATGCGGGATACCACGCGCTCTAGCGAGACAATCGAGGTTTTCTTTTCTTTAGGCACTCCCCGCCTCCCGGATCATCGTGTGTTTTAACGGCACCGGGCGCTATTCAAACATGCTACCCATGAAGCGGCAAATCGTTCAGGCCACAAAATATGAGGTCGCAATTTGCGACGTCAAAACGACCGCCTCGATCTAAGGTCGAAAAATGCGATCTTAAAGCAGATGCCGTCGAAGGAATTTTTAAGGTCACAAAATGTGACCTTAAACCTTTAGATATTTAGCTGCTAACACAAACACGGGGATGTGGTCACAAATTGCGACCACATAACAAACACCTAACTTGAAGTCGCAATTAGCGACATCAAACTTGAAGTCACAAATCGTGACTTCAAGTTTGATGCAAGCGTGAAATGGAGCCCGCAGAGGGACTTGAACCCCCGACCGCCTGATTACAAATCAGGTGCTCTACCAACTGAGCTATGCGGGCCAGTATCGAAAGGCGGCGAATTGTAAGTATAACTCTCGAATCGGACAATCGACCCGGACTACTCTGCCAGACGTCTCTGGACTTCCTTGGTTGCTTCGGCCAGCGTCTTGGGCGACAGGTTGCGCGCGGCCTCGTCGCGGATCGTCCGGGCTTCTGCCTGCTCCGCCTCGGAAGGAAAGGAAATGAGCGCCATACTGGCCCAAACAAAGGCCTCCTGGTAATCCCGGCCGACACCTTCGCCCTTCAGCAGCAGCCGGGCGAGAGCGAGCTGGGCAGGCGCGTGACCTTGTGCCGCCGCGTCCTCGAACCAGTCCGCGGCCTCGTCGGGATCGCGCTCGGTGCCCTGGCCATTGAGGTGCATCAGTCCCGCCTGATACTGCGCCTCGCGCGAACCGAGCTTGCCATGCTCGCGCTTCCAGTTGGACTCGCCCGCCTCCTCGAACCATTCGAGTGCGCGGGCTAAGTTACGTTCCACGCCCAGGCCGTCGCGGTACATGACCCCAAGCTGATACATCGCATCAATATGCTGCCGCGTTGCATGCGATTCGAACAGCTTGAAGGCGGCGCTATAGTTTTGTTCGTCCAGCGCCTGCTGCGCTGCTTCCATATCCGCCCACACCGGGCCGGCGAGACCGAAGATCAACAGTAACAGTGGTTTGATTCGCATAGACCCTCCATCACCTGTTGTCAGCCGTTCGCGCATTGACGCGGGGCGAGAATGCGCGACACCAGACACCAACCGATATTTTCACCCGCTCAGGCACTCAAGTCGACCACAAAACGAACCGCTTGGTGAATCTGCGTGAGTTGATACATTACTTCAGGAACGTCGCCATTCACGGGGAGCCATTCGACTTCGTGCGTAGCGACGGGCAGGTCGACTCGTGAAGCTGCACTTCGTTTGCACCCCAGTCCGCCTGTTTGAGCTTCACGATATTATCCTGCGCCGTCGGTTCAAGGAGATCAAGCCAGTAAAAAGTGCGGTCCTGAGTCAGAGGCTGCATGCTTGCCTCCACGCCCTTGGCCGCCAGTTCGCGCACCCGAGCCGTGGCATTGGCCTCGACGGAAAACAGGCCAAGCGAAATCGCGTTGTGCCAGCCTTCTTCCTGAAACACGGCATGGTCCTTGAAGCCGAGACGGGTAAGCTCCTGGCGCTTGCGCTCCGCCGCCTCCTTGGATGCGAGCGGCGGCAGGTAGACGCGGTAACCGGTGATGATTCTGGTTTCCTCGGTGCGGCGGGCAAACCCGAGATGCAGTTCGTTCAACTTTGCCTCGGCCTGGGTGACGCGGGCCGTGTCCGTAAACGGGCCGATATGAAAACAAACCGGCACGGCATTCGCCACCAGTTCCGCGTTCGCGGGCGGCGGCGTCTTGCGCGGTGTGAGCTTCACGTTCGGCTCGGTGAGCAGGCGCATTTTTTCAAGAGCAAGCGGCGCACGCGCCGCACGCGTCTCCTCTAGCGGCGTCTCCTTGTACCAGCTCGCCCACATCCACAGGCCGATATTGGCAAGCACGAATGCGGCAAACAACCATTTCAGTTTCATAAGGTATCCGCGATCCTGGCCAGGCCCTTCAGCACGAGGTCCAGTACCGGCGTATGCGCCGTGCGCAGCCGAGCGGCCAGTGCCGGGGCATCACCGCCGGTCAGGAACACGCGCATTGTCTCGCCGAGCGAGCGGCGATATTCGTCAATCAACCGCTCCACCGCGCCCGCCAGACCAAACAAGGTCCCGGCGGCAACGCCATCGGTCGTGGCAAGCGCCAGACAATCGCTAGCATCGCCCTCAGTGGCAGTGATGCCCGCCGTACCCTGCACGAGGCTGGCGCGCAACAGACGCAGGCCCGGAAAAACCGCGCCACCGAGAAACTCGCCGTCCGCTGACAAGGCGTCCACCGTGACGGCGGTGCCGCAATCCACCACGCACGCCGCAGAGGTGGTGAGTCCGCGTGCGCCGATCAGCGCCACCCATCGATCCACGCCGAGCTGCTCCGGCTGCCGGTAACGATTCCGCACGCCGAGCTGTTCTGTCTGTGTACGGACAATTCGCGGTGCAATTGACCAGCGCGCCTGGATCCAATTCTCCAGCGCATGGGTTCGTTCCGGGGTTGATACGCTGCACAGGACAATCTTCTGCGGCGCGACCATGTCGCGCCATAGCCTGTCCAGCAAAGACAGCATCTCCGCGTCGACTAAGACCGCCTCCGTGCGCCAGATTCCAGGTGCGTGCTGCGCCCATTTCAGACGGCTATTGCCGAGATCGATGAGCAGGTTGACGCGGTCCTTCCCTGGACCGCGCCCTACGGTCGTGCTTTGCGCGGACGTTTTTTTTTGAGGCGAAATCGTCATGCGCGCCACTCGTGGCGCGCTCTGCGGTCCAGCGCGCAAAACACGTCCAATTTGCATCCTTCGCTCCGCAATCGGCACATCCATGTGCCGCTTCTTGCTCCCGGCGAAATTGTCATC
>DATICK010000250.1:0-40779 GCA_035456865.1 Sulfuricaulis sp. | reverse complement strand
GCGTGGACAGTCGGCGTCGGTGATGATGGGAATACCCCCCGGCAGGCAGATCTGGCCGCCGTGGGTATGACCGCACAGCATGAGACGGAAGCCGGCGTGTGCGGCGTTGCGGTACGCCTCGGGCGTATGGGACAGCAGAATGGAGACCGCCTCGTGCGGGATGTCGTGCGCCGCCTTCTCGATGTTGTCGACCTGATAGTAATGCGCATCGTCAATACCGGCGAGGTGAATGGCTGCGCCGTTTCGTTCCAGCGCCACCGATTCGTTGAGCAACACACGGATGCCCATCGTCTCGATTCCCGGCACCATACGAATGCTGTCGTGATTGCCGAGCACGGCGTACACCGGGTCTTTGAGGTGACCGCGCAGAAGGGCCATGGCCTCGAGCGTCGACTCGATCTGACCGAAGGTGCGGTAGCGGTAATCCCCGGTTAGCACGCACAGGTCGTAATCCACCGTGCGCACGCGCTCGATCAGTGCGTGCACGATCTCGCGGTTCATATCCAAGTGCAGGTCGCTGATGTGCAACAGCGTGTAGCCGTCAAATGCCGCCGGGAGCCCCGGCAGTTTGACCTCGTGCTCGCGGAGACGGATCCGCAGCGTGTTGCGCCGACCGCGGCCGTGCAAGCCGACCAGCCGCAGGCTGTTGCGGATGAACGAGTGGACCGAATACCAGTTTTCGAGATGAAAGAAATGGGTGCCCTTGCGGAACACCTTGACCTCGTACTCGGCCTCCAGGCCCAGCCGCTGTCTCAGGTGCACGCGCCCAATGCGCTTGGTAAGGTAGTCGTCAATCGCTTGGTTCATGTGTCTTGGCAGAGTATATCGTTAATATCAGTCTATATGTCGTTTAATCATCGTTGAGCGCCACATCCTTAGTCTGGATCGCATCGATATAAGAGGAACAAGAATATGTCCACAGATACTTCGAAAGTTACCGGTGTTGTCAATGCCTTTGCCGCCGCCTGGAATCGGCACGACATGGAGGCGTTCGCTCAGCTCTTCGCGGCGGATGCCGAGTTCGTCAATGTGGTCGGGCTGTGGTGGAAGGGCAGGGCGGAGATCAGGCAAGCACACGAGGCCACTCACGCGAGCATGTTCAAGAACAGTCGTCTGACCATTCTCGATACGTCAGTGCGTTTCCCGTTGCCTCAGCTCGCCATTGCGCGCTCACGATGGCGCCTTGAGGGGCATGTGGGCCCGGACGGTCAGGCGCTTCCTCCCAGGACGGGCATATTGCTTAATGTGCTCACCGTCGATGACGGGAGTTGGGCCATCATCGATTCGCAGAACACCGACGTTGTGGAAGGAGTGCTCTCGCGGCCGCAGTAAGTGGCACGGAGATCAAGCCAATCAGTCAAATGACGCTCGACGATTCCATCGAGGCGACGCGCCCCGGCACCGCTTGTTTCCCGCGTCTCTGCGCACCTCGTCACGTCACATTGTCCCGTGGTAAGGTGCGACTATGAATGCCAAGTCTATTCAATGTCCCAGCTGTGGCAAGCACGCTGCGGGCAATTTCTGCAGTCACTGCGGATCACCTATTGTGTCGGTCTGCCCGTCTTGTGACACCGAGGTCAAACCCGGGTCGCGCGTGTGTCACGAGTGCGGCGAATCCCTCGAGGCCAAGGCGACATCTAAACAATGGAACGCGCAAACGATCGCGCCGTGGGTCGCCATCGGGATCGCGACGATCGCCCTGTTCGTGGCGTTACTGTCCTGGTTTGGTCGGGGCGATGGTGCGGCGTCACCAGCGCCGTCTTCACTGCCTATGACGTCTAAGGTTCCGGCGCCAGGCCAGCCCGTAGACCTTGCCAGCATGTCACCACGGGATGCGGCGGATCGATTGTTCAACCGGACCATGGCAGCGAGCGAAAACGGGAATACCGAAGAAGCGTTAAAGTTCGCGCCGATGGCCCTGCAGGCCTATGACAATCTGGGAACGTTGGACAACGACGCCCGCTATCATGTGGCTTTGCTGCATTTGACGCTGGGCGATATCAAAAACGCGCGCGTGCAGATCGATAAGCTTCGGCAGGCCGTCCCAAATCATCTTTTAGGTATCATGCTGGAGCATCAAATCGCCGAGCGCAGCGGGAAAAAAGACAGCGCCGCCGGAGCCTACAAGGCCTTTCTGGCCGCCTACGATGCCGAGATTGCGGCGGGGAGAATAGAGTACCAAGAGCACCAGGGCAGCATCGAGCACTTCCGCGAGGCGGCGCAAGCCAGCATGACAGGAAAGAAATAGCAGAACACGATCGGGTCAGCGAAAAGTTTTCATTCATTACGAACCCGGTAACTGATAATTAGTAAAAAGTGTTTGCCGCGCTGCGGCGGTTGGAATAGATTACTGGGAAATTGACTGCTGATCCCGCTCAAGATCCGTCCGGATCGTAGTCGTCTGGCGGGGAGGGAGATGCCAGTATGAACATCAGTTCCGTTATGCGCAGTCGTGGAACTCTTTCGCACTTACTGCCGGCGCCGCGGCTTGGCCCGGTGAGAACATGGGTGGATTGAATTTCCTATCGCTAATAAGAAGTGGGAACCGCCGGCACCATTTGAGGAAACTCCCTGTTGCGCCCCTGCATTAGGAAATTTTCCGGTAATTCCGAAACTGCATTTCCGCGCACCGTTCGCAGCCTGGGCGCAGCAATCTTCCCGATTGCGCTCATGTTCCCGGCCGCGGTCGCGCACGCGCAGGAACTCGAACCGAGGTCGTATACGAACACGCCGGTCGGACTCAATTTCCTGATTGCGGGCTACGTCTACGCGGAAGGCAAAATGGCGTTCGATCCGTCGACGTCGATCACCGACGCGCAATTTCACACCAATACCGGGGTCTTCGCCTACGCGCGTTCACTGGATGCGTGGGGCAAGGCCGCCAAGTTCGACGTGGTGCTGCCCTATACTTCGTTTTCAGGACACGGGACGGTGGACGGCCAGCCCAGAGAACGCGATATGTCGGGTTTCGGCGACCCGCGATTTCGTTTCGCAATGAACTTCTACGGCTCTCCCGCGCTTTCGCTGAAGGAGTTTGCGAGCTACCGGCAGGACGTCATCGTCGGGGCGAGCCTGCAGGTGACAGCGCCGCTGGGGCAATACGACAACAGCAAGTTGATCAACCTCGGCAACAACCGCTGGTCATTTAAGCCCGAGCTGGGCATTTCCAAGGCTTTGGGTTCGTGGACGATGGAGATCATGCCGAGCGTCACGTTTTACACCGACAATACTGATTTCAACAATGGTAACAGGCTTGCGCAGGCACCGCTCTACGCGGTGCAGGGGCATATCATTTACAGTTTTCCCTCCGGCATGTGGCTGGGATTCAACGGCATTTACTATACGGGCGGGCGCACCACCGTCAACGGCGTGAAGGGAGAGAACATGCAAACGAACACGCGGTCAGGCCTGACCCTCGCGCTGCCGGTGGACCGGTACAACTCAGTGAAACTCTACGCCAGCACCGGCACCTCCACCCGCACCGGCAGCGACTTTACCGGTCTCGGCGTCGCTTGGCAGTATCGCTGGGGTGGCGGGTACTAGAGGCTGGCTCGCCCGCGTCGGTCGCGGTAATCAAATTATCGGCGTCGGCGGACGACCGCTTCGATCGGCTGGTGGTGACGCCGCCGCGGCGTGAAGCGCTTCCGGTCCGGAGTCGACGGTGAGCGGCGCGTAACGGGTGGGAAAGCCGGCTGCGCCTGCAGATGGACGCGCGGCGAGCATTGTTCGCGATGCATGGGTACAGGTCCGAACCATGGAGACGGCTGGGTAAAACCTGGCTGTCAGGGCAGGGTACAGGAGTAATTCTGAACACCTTTGAGTTAAGGTTTATTATACGTACATATGCATATCTGATTGAAAAATAATATAAATACTTCATATATCTGACATCTCATTATTATTGACTATATAGTCATTTATATATTTATATTGACATATAGATCAATATCTTATTAATATTGATCATATGATCAATATTAAACCCCAAGGCAACATTGAGTCGGTTCGGTCCACACTGAATGCCATCCTGGCCGCTGCCGAGTCCCGCAAGCTCAAAGAAAAGGAACTGGCCCGGCTGGCCGGCGTGCGGCCCGAGACTCTGAGCCGCATGAAAAGCCGCGGCACCGCGGACTTTGCGCTCATCGATCGGCTGGCACGGGCAGTGGGGCTGAAACTCGCCGTGGTACCGGACGACGACCAGCTCGCGCGCATACAGCAGGGCCGCTTTTTCTCATGACCGACCGCTATGCGGTGGTGTGGGCCCGAACTGCCGCCGCACCCCGCAAGATGGGCCAGCTCGTGGCCACCGGCCGCGAGATGCGGTTTTCCTATTCGCCGGAATTCCTGGAGCAGGCCGACACCGCTGGCCTGTCGTTGCTATTGCCGCCATCGCTGTGGCAGACGCGGCCGTTCGTGCACGTGTCCACCGAAATCCTGCCGCTGTTGCCGCGGCTTATGGCGCTGATCCCGGGCCGAAACGCGAACAACATCCAGCGACGGCTGTACACCAGCTTGCTCGCAAAACGCTCGAACGTTCCGGCGCCAGGCTTTGAAACTGAATGGGAACTATTGATGCTTACCGGCCATAACGGCATCGGGCACATCGACGTGTTCCCCGACGATCGCGCAGCACTGGATGCCTATGCCGGCACTGGCGAACCGAAGAAGCGGGTGGGGTCGCGCTCCGAGTTCTGGCAGTTGCTGAGGGAGGGCACGAGCCGGGAGTTCAGCGCCGAAACCCTGGATATCATGCGGCTCATCGGTCCTACCCCCTCGGTCGGGGGCCAGATCCCGAAGCTGCTGGTATCCATCCCCGATAAGAAAAGTTGGGACGGCACGCTGGCTGAGCCCGGCGCGCGCCAAGTCGACGAAGTGGCCTACACCGACGTGGTGATGAAAGTCGAGGATCCGCAATATCGCGGCCTCGAAGCACTGGAAGCTTTGTGCCTGGACCTGCACCACGAACTGGGTTTCGAGGTTCCGCGCCACTGGCGTGCCACGATCGACGGCCTGTCGGCGCTGGCCGTGGAACGCTTCGACCGGACGCCAACCGGTGCGTCGCTCGCGATGGAAAGCTTTTTCTCGGTGTACGCCACCGGCCAGCAGCAGGTGCGCACCATGACCGACGCCGAAGTCGAAGGCGTGGGCCTGATGCTGCTGAAACTGGCGGAAATCACCCCTATCGACGCCCCGGCCGCGCGCCTTGAGGTTTATCGGCGGTTCGTGATGGCGCTGCTCACCGGCAATGGCGACCTGCACCTCGAAAACCTGGCCTTCCTGGGCGGACCGGAAAAGGTTCGTATCGCACCGGTATTCGATCCAACCCCCATGCGCGCCTGGGATCGGCATGATCTGGTCTCGGCGCTGCCGTTTTACATCGACGAGAAACACAATCTTGGATACAGCGTCGCGCGGGTGGGCGAATCCTTCGGCCTCACGCGTGTCGTAGCGGCGGATATCCTGCAGGAACTGCTGACAGCGACCAAGGATTACCCTGAACGGGTGCTCGCGCTCAAGGACGTGCCGGAATTTAGCCGGAAAAATCTGGCGAACCGGGTGAAGACGCTTCGTGCACGATTAACGCGTTAGGGACTTCAGAAATTATCGCGCCTCGAGATGAAACCGGTGCATCAGACGATGCAGGAACGGCGCCAGAAGCACCCCGGACGTGGCCAGAAACACAATTCCGCTGAACAACGCGTAAGCCGAAGCGAACAATTTTCCGGCGGTTGTGTACAGCGTATCCACCGGCCCCATACCGCCCAAGATCATGGACGCGTTCAGGAGTGCATCCACCCATGACAGATTCTCCAGTGCATGATATCCCCATGTTCCGATGCCCAATGTCGCTGCAAGAATCAGAACAGCAGCGCCGACATGCTTGATGACGCGTCGAATGAAGATGGGGTACGGGAGCAGGGCCTCATGACGGCGTTCGTACATGGCGTTATTTAGCTCCTTTTTAGATTTGACATAATATACATTATACGAAGTATAATAAGCGCGTACCGTCTAGACACGAGCCCGGAATTCCATCCCCCCCAACCAGCTCACCTGCGTATCTGTTTACTTATCTATTTACGTTTTATGTCGCAGTCTGGCATAGCCGCGATCGAATTTTAATAATTTACATAAATGTAATTTATTATCTAATTGTTTATAAAAAATTAAGTTGTGATCAGCAAAGCCACGGGGAAATGGGCAAACAGGTTTTGCACGGCGAAGTATATTTTGTCGTTGCGGCATGTGGTACCCAGCGTCTCCCCGGTCAGGACATTGAGATACTCGCGCTCGGCGGGTGCCTCCACCCAGGTGTCTGCCCAGACCTCCTTGCCGAGGGGCATAGGCTGGGTGTCGCTGACCAGCGTCGAAAACCAGCGAGACGCCGCCGTCACCACCGCTTGATCCTGGTAAACCCGGGCAAACGCACAAAGATGGTCGGCCCGGGGGCCATCGACACCGAGCGGGAGGTAACTGCCCCGGCCGAACCAGTGAGGTTTGTCACGGCGCAGCGATAACGCCTGCCAAGTCAGATAAAGTTTCGCCTTGCCGTCCTCCAGGGTATCCAATAAAGCACGCACCCTTTCGGCACACGCCTCCTTGCCTTTGCGCGCGGCCAGTGCGCTCAATTCCTCCAGCATGTCTTGCCGCCGTGGATAATCCACGGGTCGCCGGTTGTCCGGATCGACCAGGCTCAGATCCCACAACTCGGTTCCCTGGTAGATATCCGGGACCCCGGGAGAGGTCAGACTGATCAAGGTTTGGCTCAGACTGTTGAGCCGGCCCAGATGCGCCACCCGGTGATGAAATGCCAGAAAATCCTCGAGGAAAAGGTTGCGTTCTGGGATTTCCAGCAGGGCCTGCACAAAGGCGGCCACCCCCTCTTCATAAGAATGATTGGGATTGACCCAGCTGGTATGCACCTTCGCCTCGCGAATCGCCTTAAGCATATACGCCTCGATGCGCTGCCGCAGGTCCGCCAGTTGCGATGTATCCAGCATCGCCGCCGGCCAAACGCCCAACAGCGTCTGATAGAGCAGATACTCATCATTCTGGCTCGGCGCCCATCCAGTCTCGAGGCGGCGTTTCTTGCTGCGGTTGATTCGGCTCCAGCGGGACAGATGTATTCGCCACTCGCCCGCAAGCTCCGACAAGACATTGATGCGTGCGCGCGCGTCCTCGCTGCGCTTGGTATCGTGCGAGGACGTGCAAAGCATGGCATGTGGCCAGCGGCGCAGGCGCTCCTGGTTGGCAATATGAAAGGCGTGGATCGACACCGCGAAGCGATACCCATTACTCCCGACTTCATTGAGCGATAGCAGGCGGTTGTAACGGTAGAACATCGTGTCTTCGAGACCCTTTGCCATGACCGGTGCCGTGTATTGCTGGAACCGCATGACAAATTCCACCACCGCTTTTCGATAGCCCCCGCTGCGCCCTTCCAGGTCCTGGAGCAACAGAATTCGACGGATGAAATCAAAGATACTGGTATCCGCTGCCGTGCTGCGGCGCTTCGCCGCAACAATGGCCCAGTCCACATTGCGCCGGTCATCATCGGTCACTTCTTCGCTGGTGACATAAGTTCGATAAACCGGAAAGCAGGCAACGACTTCAAACAATGCGGTATGCTGGGCAGTCAGGGTGAAGTCGCGCGTATAGCGATCAGACTCGGAAATACGGTCGAGATAATTGGTCAGCACGTGCAATTCGCTGGAAAGCGTTGTGCGCATGACGAGTTTCTTGCACTCATAGAGCAGATCGTCAAAGTCCGGCTGTAAGCCGGCGAAGTGTCGATAGATACGGTCCATTTCGCGCTCAGCAGGTCCGTAAACAAACAGCCCGTTAACCAGATTGGCGAAGTCGTAACCTGTCGTACCATGCACCTGCCAGTTCTCCGGCAAGCGTTCGTGACTGGCCAGAATCTTTTCGACCACCAGGTAGATTGATGGATTTTTCGCGGTAGATGCCGGCTCTCCCGAATTCTGCGTTACCCCCACGCCGGAAACGAGCTCCCGGATGCGATGATTCAATCGGTCGAAATACTGGACGGGATCGAACAAGCCATCCGGGTGATCGATGCGCAGCCCGTCGATCTTTTCCTGGGCGATCAGCTCGAAGATCAGCCGGTGCGTGGCCTCGAACACCTCCGGGTTTTCCGTGCGCAGGCCGGCGAGGTCGTTGATATCGAAGAAGCGCCGATAATTGATCTCGTCGCTCGCCACCCGCCAGTTGGCCAAACGGAAGGCCTGCGCATCGAGAAGGTTGTGCAGCAGATCGAAACTGCGTGCATCCTCTCTGACGCCATTGAAAATTGCCACATTCTCTTCGATAAACCGGAGGATCTCGGGATGTTCGCGCGCCATCTGCGCCAGGCGGCGCTTGTGCACCTCTTTGTCGCGACGTCGCTCCTTGATGTGCGCCTCATCCGTCTCCCCGCGTCCCGGAAGGTTGCGCAACGCGGTAATCAGACTCTGGAATTCCGACAACAGCGGATGATCGGCGCCGAGCTGCCGCTCGAGGCGTGCCAGGTCATGGCCTAACAGTAATGGATAGGACTGCGGGTCGATCGGAAACCGGTTGGAATAATAGCGCACCGCAAATGTGCCCTGCCCCGCCTCAAACGCGAGTTTAATCTCGCCACTCTCGAGCAATCTGCCATAGTGGTCACCGAGCACCGGTGACAGCACCTTGCCGCGCAAATCGTCCTTTGGCGGATGCCAGTCGATATCGAAGAAACCGGCATAGGCCGAGGCCTGGCCGTTCTCGAGCACATCCATCCACCACTGGTTGTCATCACCTCCCGCGCCCATGTGGTTCGGTACGATGTCGACTATCTGACCGAGTCCATGATCGTGCAGGGTCCGGACAAAGCGATCGTAATCCTCGACGCTGCCGATCTCCGGATTGAGCGCATTGTGATCCACGATGTCATACCCGTGGCGGCTGCCGGCGCGCGCCTTGAGATAAGGCGAGGCGTAACAATGGCTGATTCCGAGGCGCTGCAGGTATGGCACAAGCGCCGCGGCCTGGGCAAAGGTGAAATCACGATGGAACTGCAGGCGGTAGGTGGCTGTCGGGATCTGCAAGACCCGCTCGCGTCTGACCGGCACGGGTGCTGGCAAGCGCCGAGCGCGCAGGTCGTTCGTCAGCTTTTTCCAGCGGGGGTCAGCCGCTAAGTCTTCCATGTCGAGAACCAGCTTGTAACGCCAGTTCGGACGTTCCTCGCTTGTCCCGGGGAAGTTCACCTGGCGTCGCTGGCCCAGGACATCTTCGAGCTGCACCAGCATGATCTTGGAAGGAGTATTGGCAAGGTAATTGTGTACCGCGCACATGAGTTCCAGCGTCATGTCCGGACTCGATATCGGGTACACGGTCATGCCTTTCGGCAGCAGCTTTTCCCGGTCCAGGGCAAGCAACAGGCGGGCGCGATCTTCGGCCCGCGCGATCACCTGTCTGTCCCGCTCTGCCTCGGACGGAAAGTGATTGAGCGCGGCCCGTTCGGAGAGATCGTCGCCGTGCCAGAACCCGGACAGGGTTGGCAGATCGTGGGTGCTCACCGCCACCAGCGCCTGTTGCGGATAGTCTCCCGGCGGTTTGAAATCGCCTTGTGGGTCTTTTTCAAAATACAACAGTCGGTGGGTAAAGACGCCTGATGATGCCAGAGTCGACCGCACGGCATCCGGCACGGTTCCGAGATCCTCGCCGATGACGAGGCAGCGGTTGCGCTGGCTTTCGAGTGCGACAATACCGAGCAGATCGTCAAACGGATAATGGACGTAGGTCCCATCAACCGGGCCGGCATCCCTCGGCACCCAGAACAGCCGCATGAGACCCATGACGTGATCGATGCGCAACCCGCCGCTGTGGCGCATGTTGGCGCGCAAGGTCGCGATGAACGGTGCATAGGCCGAATCCACGAGTGCATCGGGGTTCCACGGTGGCAAGCCCCAGTTCTGTCCGTTCAGATTGAAATCATCCGGTGGCGCACCGATGGTCGCATGGGTGACAAACAGTGATTGGTTGGCCCAGACTTCGGCACTGGCACGATCGACGCTGATTGCCAAGTCCTGGTAGAGGCCGACTCCAAGGCGCAGTTCGAGTGAACGGTGGCCGGCAGCGGCGAGTTGGGTTTCCGCGTGCCATTGCAGATATTGGAAAAACTCCACCCGTTCGTGGTGACTTTCGGCAAACTGCCTGACTTCGGAAGACTGCGGATCGCGAAAGGCCTGCGGCCAGATTTCCCAGCCCCAGACCGAGGGGTCCTGTGCATGAAAATATTCCTGCAAGGCCTCGTACAGTGCGTGACGGTAGAGTCCTTCACCCCCCGCCTCAATAAAGGCGCGGAATGCATGGCTACTGTCTGTCCCGGTCTGTACATGTTGCCGGCGAAAATAGCTGTACAATTCTTCCAGCACCGGTCGTTTCATGGCGGCGACGCCGTCATGATCCACGCATTCCGCCGCGCGCAGGGCCTGTAGGCGTGCCTGAAACTCAGGTGCGGCGACCATCTGCCTGACGGTTTCGCATTCGGTAAACTCAGGAATGGCCTCGACATCGATGTACAGGTAGTTGAGGAACTGCCGGCTCGATGGACTGTAGGGGCTGGCATGCTGCGGATTGTGCGGAAACAAGTCGTGCAAGGGATTCAGGCCGATGATGTCGGCGCCGGACTCGCGGCACTGCTCCAGCAGACCGCGAAGGTCGGTAAAATCGCCGATGCCCCAGTTATGCGGGGAACGCAGGGTATACAGATGCACCGCCGGACCCCATACCCTTCCCTCGCCGGCCAGCGCCGGCGGCAGATAACAGGCGTCAGGCGCGACAATGAGACTCAGGCTCGCGGAATTGCCGGATGCGCATTTGATTTCGAACCGGTGGTAACCGCAAGACAGGGTCTCCGGCAGGATCATGGCGTACCTGGCCATGACATCGCCATCGATATCGCGCTGCTCCAGTAATTCCAGATCCATAGCGCTCGTCTTGCCGCCTGACTCTCTGCCCGCTTCGGTCCACAGCTTCCATTCAAACGGCAAAGCCGCGTCGCTCACCGCGAACACCAGGAGAATGCGTGTCGGGGATGTGGCAGCGCGCACAACCTGAACCGGCGCCAGCATCCGTTGCCACGGGCGCCATCGGCGCGCCTTCAGCGCCGAGCGCAGGTTTGTCTCGTCAGCGGCATCAACACCCATGGCCGCTAGCAGCGCCAAGAGAGTGCGCTCCGGCACAGCATGAGATTTTCCCCAGATGTCGGTGTACTCGATGTCCACGCCACAGAGCCGGCAGAGTTCCTGAAGTTTGTCTGGTTCGCTCATGTCCGCCTCACGAGGATGGCTCAAGAAACCACCATACCGACCAGACCGGAAGCTGACCGCTGAAACGGTTTTCCCTGTGCACCGGCACGGCTGTCAGTAATTTCCCGCATGGCTTCGTAATACCCGACACCGGCTTCGAACCCAGGTTGGCCAGCAGCGTCAGATACGAACCGTCGCCGAGCCGCCAGTGGACACGCAGCGCCTCGGCGCCCAGCGGTTCAAAGTCGGTGCCGCCCGGGCGCAGTCCGCGCAGGCGTGGGACGATCTCACGCGCCCGTAACGTGAGCATTTCCTGATGGAACCGGCGCCACGCCTGTGCCGCTTCGGTGCGGGAAGAGGCATGATCAAGGCAGGACATGGCAAAAGTTTTTTCATCGTTGGGATCGGGAATGCGTGCACGTGCATCGGCATCGTTGAATTCGGGGAAGCGGGCAAACTCCTTGCGCCGCCCTTCCGTCACGGCAGCCGCCAGTTCCGGCCCGAAGTCGCAGAAAAACAGGAATGGCTGCGTCGCGCCCCATTCCTGACCCATGAACAGCAATGGCGGTGAGGGCGCCAGGAGCAAGATGGCCATGGCCGCCCGTATTGACTCTTCGGAGGCAAGCCTTGTAATGCGTTCACCCATTGCCCGGTTGCCAATCTGGTCGTGGTTCTGCAGGAACGATACGAACGCGGTGACCGGCAGTTCACGCGAAGATTCGCCGCGCGCCGCGCCGTGACGGTAACGCGATGGCTCACCCTGATAGGCAAATCCCTCGGCCAAGCAGCGCCCAAGTCGCTGCACCGGCGCATCGGCGTAATCCTCGTAATAACCGCCCGTCTCGCCGGTGGTCAATACATGCAATGTGTGATGGATGTCGTCATTCCACTGTGCGACATAACAGTGTGGACACAGTGCGAAATCTCGTTCGAGATACCGGGCCTGATTGTGTTCGTTTTCAAGCACCAGGTGTAACCGACGTGAGACAGCGGGACCGTGTGCCACGGCCTTGGCAATGTCCTGCAAAATATCCGGCTGCGAATCATCGATAATGGCATGCACCGCATCGAAACGCAGGCCGTCCAGATGATATTCCTCCAGCCAGTACAGGGCGTTGTGGATGAAAAAATCCCGCACCGTGGCGCTGTCCTCGCCGTCGAAATTAATGGCCGCACCCCAGGGTGTGTGATGCCGGTCAGTGAAAAATTGCGGCGCGTACAGATGCAGGTAATTGCCTTCGGGACCGAAGTGGTTGTAGACCACGTCGAGGAACACCATGATCCCGCGCGCGTGGGCGCTCTGCACCAGATCCTTCAGGTCCTCGGGGCGGCCGTAACGGCTGTCCGGCGCGAATGGCAGCACGCCGTCATAGCCCCAGTTACGCCGCCCGGGGAAATCCGCCACTGGCATGAGTTCGATGGCCGTGATGCCCAGTTCAGCGAGTTCAGCGAGATGCTGTTTCACGCCGGCGAAGGTGCCAATTTCGCTGAAGCTTCCCACATGCAATTCGTATGTCACCGCCTCTTCCCAGGGACGGCCGCGCCAGTCGGCATCCGTCCACTCCCAGGCCTCGGGTTCGATCACCTGGCTCGGCCCGTGCACGTCCCGTGGCTGGTAGCGCGAGGCCGGGTCGGGCACGCGTTGATCGCCGTCAATGCGGTATCGGTAGAGCGCGCCCGGCTCTGCGCGCGCTGTCAACAGGCTGAACCATCCGTCCTTTTCCTTTTCCATGGGCAGGAGAGTTTCCGTTGTCGCGGTTTCGAGGCACAGGTCGACGCGGTGCGCCGCCGGCGCCCACAGGCGAAAACGCAGCGCCCCATTCGCCTGCCGCTCGACTCCGAACGGCATGCGATGGCGACGATTCACGCGCCCTCGATGGCGAATTTCCGGCGCCGTTGCTCGAGCGAGGCAAGCAGCTTGTCAAACGGCTCGACAAATTTTTTCACGCCCTCTGCTTCCAGCTGCTGCGCCACGGCTTCCAGATCAATTCCCGATCGCTCCAGCCTGGCCGTTACCTCGGCGGCCTGCGCCAGGTCCTGCTCCAGACGCAGGGCCGGGTCACCGTGTTTGCGGTAGGCATCCAGCGTCTCCGGCGGCAAGGTGTTGACCGTTTCCGGTCCGATCAATGACTCGACATACTTCACGTCGCTGTAGGCCGGGTCCTTGGTCCCGGTGCTGGCCCACAACAGCCGTTGCGGCTGCGCGCCACGCGCGGCGAGCCTGCGCCAGCGCTCCGTGCCCTGCATCTCACGGTATATGCGGTAAGCCATGCGCGCATAGGCGATGGCCGCCGCGCCGCGCAACGTCGAAACGGACTTGTCCGATCCTGAGCGGATCAGCGCATCGAGACGCTTGTCCACCAGCACATCGATTCGGCTCAGGAAGAAACTGGCGACCGAGGCCACAGGCTCCAGCGTCAGTCCGGCGTTCACGCGGTCTTCGAGACCGGAAAGCCATGCCTGCAACACCTCGCGATATCGGCCGAGACCGAACAGCAGGGTCACGTTCACGTTGATGCCTTTCGCGATGAGTTGCCGGATGGCGGGCAGGCCCGAAACGGTCCCCGGAACCTTGATCATGATATTGGGCCGGTGCAATTTCTCCCACAGCCACACCGCTTGTTTGACTGTCTTGTCCGCGTCGTAGGCCAGGTGCGGCGAGACTTCGATGCTGACGAAACCGTCACGCCCCTTCGTCTTTTCATGTACCGGCAGGAACAGATCGGCCGCGTGGCCGATGTCATCCAGGACGATGGCCTCGTACATCTCCATCGCGTTCCGGGCGCGGCGGGAGAGCCTGGCGATGTCCGCCTCATAGTCCTCGTGTCCGGTGATGGCCTTTTCGAATATGGACGGGTTGGACGTGATGCCGGCGAGCCCGTCGCGTTCGATCAGATGGGCCAGCTCGCCGCTTTCGACCATCCCGCGCTCAATATAATCGAGCCAGATGCTCTGGCCCAACGACTTGATGATGAGCAGGGGATTATGTGTCATGTTGCCTCCTTTTCCGCGGGAAACCGAAAAAAGCGACGCCGTCAGAATATATTCGACTCCAGCGCGCGCAGCGCTAGCAGGTACATCGCCGCGTTCCATGACTGGCCCGCCATGCCCGAGGGCTTGCCGGTCTTGCCGTGAAACCACTCATTGAACTCCCAGCCATTAATCGCGTTAACCCTGGCCAGGCGCTCGAGTTGCCGCGCCGCCAAGCGCCGCTTGCCGAGCAGCGCCAGCGTCATGACCCAGAATCCACCGATGAAGGGCCAGATCCCGCCATTGTGGTAGCGGAGCTCGAAATTCTGCCGGTGGCGCGCCATGTACGCGCGCCACAGGGAATCGGTGCGGCGGATCGGCATGCAGGTCACGCGCACCGGATGACGCGCGGCGATCGCCGCCTTGTCCAGCGCGCGCAGGATGCGACGCGCCTGTTTCGCGTCCGCCAGCCCGAAAAGAATCGCCAGCAGGTTGCCGAATACATCGCCCTCCTCGCCCCAGAACGAAAAGTTCACGAAGCTCAGGTATAGATCGCGGTTCTTCGCCTTGCTGCGCGCATAATGCGTGAGCAACTGCAGACGGCGGTATCCCGGCACGTCGTGCGAAAACGGGTGGAACAGATGGTTGAAATGGTAACGCGTCTGTTTCGCCCGCGCCAATCCGTACTGTTGCTTGACGTAATACCACAGGGCATTGGTGTAAAGCACGAATCCGGAGCGCGGCATGATGTCGGCCCAGTCGCTGGCCTCGTTCTGCTGCAACAGATGCAGCCGTGGATGTTCCTGGCATTGCAGCCACGTGATGGCGCGCTGCACGTGCGGCTTCAGCTTCTTTTCCAATGCCATATCCGGGGCATGCCTGGCGATGAAATTCAGCGCCACCAGCCACCACAGGGTGGCGTCGATGCAGCCCACGTACCAGAAATCCGGCTCGTGCCGTTTGGTGTCGACATACTTGGGAATCTGGCCATTTTCGGCCTGATGCCGCGCCAGCGTCAGCAGGCTGTTCTTGGCGCCTTGCACCAATTTGGCGTCGCCGCTCAAGACCATG
The DNA here is from genome assembly GCA_035456865.1 of Sulfuricaulis sp. Classification (GTDB taxonomy): domain Bacteria; phylum Pseudomonadota; class Gammaproteobacteria; order Acidiferrobacterales; family Sulfurifustaceae; genus Sulfuricaulis. The sequence goes on along the minus strand of DATICK010000250.1, from coordinate 25,447 downwards.
GCCAGTGTACAAATGGCGGCATCTCTCCCAAAGATACAGTCATAGCGCCGACTCTGCGACTTTTCGGTTCGCGTCGCCGCCAGAATTCCATCGGGCGTCAGATTACGATGAAGCAGCCGCAGTGCTTCCTGATGACATTTCTCAATCACTTCTGACATGGCACAAATCTATTTTTTGCGTCGCAACGCGATGTAGCCATGCGGCAGCCAGCTCAGGGCCATGCCGATCACAAGCATGACGACGATAAACAAGGAGCGCGACATGGCCACCGTACAGAACAGAAAGCGAATTTCAACCACGGCGGTATTCTGCAAAACGAAAACGGTAGCCACGACGGTCAGCACCAGTGTCAGGATAAGCCTGAATGACATTAAACGCGTCCCGATGTGGGGTTTTGCGTTTCGCTTCCGCTCTCGCGCAACAACGCCAGCGATCGTCCCTGCAGCGGATAGGCCTGCAGGCCGGCGTAGATACTGTCGCTGCCAAGGCCGGCGTCCCGACTCGTGTCGAGTTCCACCTTCCAGCTTCTCTCTGGATGATAGGCCGGCAAGGTGAACGCGATCTCGTCGTGATGCGCGTTGAGCAGCAACAGAAAGTTGACGTCCCTGACGGACTGACCGCGGTCGTCTTGCTCATCGAGCCCTTCGCCGGCGAGAAACATGCCGAGGCAACGGGCGAACGCCTGCTGCCATTCCTGGTCGGTCATTTCCGTGCCGTCGGGCTTGAGCCAGGTGATGTCCTTGATGCCTTCACCCCGGATACGGCGGCCCTGAAAAAACGAACGACGGCGAAATACCGGGTGGAGCTGCTGGATCCGGATGACATGCGACACGAATGCGATCAGCTGGTGGTCTTCCAGGGTCAGGCTCCAGTCGTTCCAGGTGAGCTCGCTGTCCTGACAGTAGGCGTTGTTATTGCCCTGCTGCGTGCGTCCCATTTCATCGCCCGCGAGCAGCATGGGCACGCCCTGGGAGAGGATCAACGTGGCCAGAAAGTTGCGTTTCTGTTGAGTGCGCAGGGCCCTGACGACCGGATCGTCGGTCGGCCCCTCCACGCCGCAGTTCCAGGATAGATTGTGATCGCTCCCGTCGTGGTTGTCTTCGCCGTTGGCCTCGTTGTGCTTGTCGTTGTAGCTCACGATATCTTGCAGGGTGAACCCGTCGTGCGCCGTGACGAAGTTGATCGAGGCGTGAGGCCGGCGGCCACTGTGGCCGTACAGGTCGCTCGAGCCGGTCAGCCGGTAGGCCAGCTCGCCGATGAGCCCGCCCTCGCCTTTCCAGTAGGCGCGCACCACGTCGCGGTACTTGCCGTTCCATTCGGTCCAACCGACCGGAAAATTTCCGACCTGGTAACCACCCTCGCCCAGGTCCCAGGGCTCGGCGATGAGCTTCACCTGCGACAAGACCGGGTCCTGTTGGATGATGTCGAAGAACGCGGACAACCGGTTCACTTCGTGCAGCTCACGCGCCAGCGCGGAGGCGAGATCGAAACGGAATCCATCCACGTGCATCTCCAGCACCCAGTAGCGCAGGCTGTCCATGATGAGCTGCAGCACGCGTGGGTGCTGCATGTTAAGCGTATTGCCACAACCGGTGAAATCCACGTAGTAACGCGGATCGTCCGGATTCAGACGGTAGTACGCCTCGTTGTCGATGCCGCGGAACGAGAGCGTCGGGCCCATCTGGTTGCCCTCGGCAGTGTGGTTGTAGACCACGTCGAGGATCACCTCGATGCCGTTCGAGTGCAGGGTCTTGACCATGGTCTTAAATTCGCGCACGAGACCGGTTGCCGAGTAACGCATGTCCAGCGCGAAGAATCCGATCGAGTTGTAGCCCCAGTAATTGCGCAGTCCTTTTTCGACGAGATGACGCTCGTCGACGAAGGTGTGTACCGGCATGAGCTCGACCGCGTTGATGCCGAGACGCTTGAGATGCCGAATCACCGGCTCCGTTCCCAGGCCCGCGTACGTGCCACACAGGGGCGGCGGCACCTGCGGATGGCGGCTGGTGAAGCCCTTGACGTGCAGTTCGTAGATGACAGTGTCGTGCCACGGCGTGCGCAGCCGCCGGTCATCGCCCCAAGTAAACGCCGGGTCGATTACCTTGCACTTCGGCACTCCCGGCGCGTTATTGCTGCGGTCGAAGGACAAATCCTCCAGCCGGTGGCCGACACGGTACCCGAAGTCCGCGTTGCTCCACTTGACCTGGCCTGTGATCGCCTTGGCATAGGGATCAAGCAATAGCTTATTATGATTGAAGCGTTTGCCTTTCCTGGGATCGTAAGGACCGTGGACACGGTATCCATAAAGCAGTCCCGGTCGCGCCTCGGGTAAATAACAGTGCCAAACCTGATCGGTCTGCCAACGCAGGGGGATTCGCCCGACTTCATGCTTGCCCTTGTCCTCAAACAGACACAGCTCCACTTGTTCGGCATGCTCGGAAAATATGGCGAAGTTCACACCCTCGCCGTCCCAAGTAGCACCCAAGGGATAAGGTCTGCCTGGCCAAATGGGCATATTATTGTTCATGTAGCGGTCGCCTCGGCGCCCTGTTCGCATACCGGGCTGAATTAATCGCGGTCATAATATACTCTCCTTTGCCGCGGTCCGCCGACAGAGGAAAGCTTCACCTTTCTCCGCGCCGGGTTGTTCGTTTTCCTTCCGCTCCGTCGCTCACTTCTTGGACCACCAGCGCTCCAGCAGTTCTGCCGCCGTTTTCTGTCCGCCAATGCCGAAGGCGAGCGCCAGCGCCAACACCAAACCCGCCAGCAGAATCAAGAAGGACTGGCGAATGATATCGGTTACCACGTTCACCTGATCGAGCGCGATCAACACGACGAAGGTCATGATGGCGTATTGCGAAATTCGTCCCAGAAGGTCAGCGTCTTGGAGCCCCACATTCTTGCAATACGCGGAAACGGTCTGCGCGATAAACCGGGCGAAATACATGCCGACTGCGAGAATCAACACGGCCACGATTACCTTGGGGATAAACATGACCACGCGGCTCACCAGATCGGTGACATAAGTGAGGCCGAGACCGTTGAAGGCAATCACCAGCGTCACGAGAATGACGAGCCAGTAGATAAGCGCCCCCAATATTCCCGACATTCCGGTTTTAATGCCGCCTTGTTGCAGGAAGCCGTCTATTCCGGCTTTTTCGGTCAGCACATGAAAATTGATAACCTGCAAGCCCTTGATGACCAGGAGTTTGAGAAACTTCGCCAGTAACCAGCCGGCGATGATGATAATAATCGCCAGAATCAGCTTCGGCAAAAACACCCCCAGTTGCATGAGAAAGGCCCGAAGCGGCTCCAATGCCAGATTTACCTGTTCCATGACTTCCTCCTTTTACGCCGTCTGTCGAAAATTAATGTCGAACGACCATGCACCGATCGGCCCGTGTTATCCACCCGGTGTGTTCATACCGTGTGAATGCTACGCGATTTCACCCGTTGAGCCCCAGAATTCCCCGCAACGGAATGGGCGCCCACAGCGGACGGTTATTCAGCTCGTAACGTAGTTCGTAGAAAGCCTTTTCAAGCATAAATAAATCCAGCAACAAACGCGCTTCGTCCCAGTCGGCGTACAGACCGGAATCACGTACATGCTGTTCATATGACCGGAGGAAAGCGCTCGTGACTTCCGCTTCCCACTCCCGCACTGACGATTCGATGGCAGGGGAGCCTTCGGGCCGTTCGGAGGAAAAACGGAACAAGGCGGTGTAGGCGGCATAATTGAAAGAACGCAACATACCCGCCACGTCTTTGAGCGGTGAATGCTTGTGACGGCGCTCCGCCAACGGTCGTGCCGGCTCGCCTTCAAAATCGATGATGATGAAATCGTTCTGCTTGAGCAGCACCTGGCCCAGATGATAATCTCCGTGGTAACGCGTTTTGACGGCTTTCATGTGAGCGGGTGTGCTTTCTTCAATTCGCTTGAGAACCGTCTTGCGTTGCGCAAGCAGCGATTCCCCGTCGGCGCGTGCCGCTTCCGGTAGCGCATCCAGCCGTTGCTGCAGCATGTCCAGAGTGGCTTCCGCCTCGTCGCGCACCTGCTTCATCCATGTTGTCGTATCGTGTGACTCGAGATTTTCGGGATCAAACGCCGGGTCTCCGGTAACGATATTCAGCGCCTTGTGCAGTTCGGCCGTGCGCCGACCAAGCATCTGCACCAAGGCGAGATAACCGCCATGGGCTTCGCTCGGCGACGTGGGTGTTTCGGTCGGCACGCGATGCTGCTCCAGATAACGATCGAGGTAATTCTGCGTGTAACTCCACCCATCTCCCTGGTTTCCAACATACCCTTGAAGCACGGCGAGCCTCATCTGGGCGCCGTCATTCGCCACATATTCAACTGCTCCGGCGACAGGGACAATGTTGGGGAAATGCGCCACCTCGGTGAGGAATCGGCCGATTTCAACTTCCGGATTCACGCCGGTATGCAGGCGGCGATAGCCTTTAAGGAACAGGCGGTCACCGAGTATGACGGCGGTGTTGCTGCCCTGGGCGCCGGGCTGCCGTATGGAAAGCTCCGCCACCGACCCGCCAGCCAGATCCTGAAAGACGCTCGTCGGTATAAATCTGATGGTCCCTGATGTGCCCGTCAATTCCCGGGACGATCCGATCGCCTGCACCACGGCACGGCAAAACATCTCATCGGCAAAGGCGTCCCCCAGGAAACCGGCGCGCGCTTGCTGGCGCACCCGGGCTACGGTAACGGGCATCAGGCCACGCTGGCGCTCCTCCGGATCGTTCTCCCACACCAGCGAAAGCGGCAGAAAGTACATCGAGGGTTCGCCCGCGGCGCTCTCTACCTTGAACAACGCCATGAACCAGTTGGCGAGGTCCTCGCTCCACTCGGCATGTTCCATGAGCGCCGCGCGTCGCACCGGCTCGCCCTTGGCCGCATACCAGCGCTGGGTCGATATGAAACGTGGCAGCGCCTCCTCCTCAAATTGCGCCCGCACCTTCTCCGCCATGGCGATGCGCCATGGCACCACTCGATCACGGAAGAAACTGCGCCAACCGTCGAACAACACCAGTAGCGGAGGTTCCTCGCGCGGCAAACGCTCCTCGTGCCACGACGGCACCTCCTCGCCCTTGGCCAGTCGAAACCAGTAGAAGCCATGCCCATGCAGTGTGAGCAGATAGGGAAGATCGCCGATGGGAGGAAAAGCCGTCCGCCCCAACAGCTCAATGGGCACGCAACCCTTGTAGCGGGAAAGGTCCAGCTCCACCGGTTGCGCCGTTCGCGAAAGGTTGGCGACACAAAGAATGGTCTCCTCCCCATGTTTGCGCAGATAGACGAGTATCTTGCGGTTGCCAGGCTGGAGGAACTCCAGCGTGCCGCGCCCGAAGGCCTTGCTGCTTTTGCGTACGGCGAGCAGACGTTTCATCCAGTTGAGCAGCGACGAGGGATCGCGCGACTGCGCTTCCACGTTGACCGCCTCGAACCCGTACACCGGATCCATGATCGGCGGCAAATACAGGCGCTGGGGATCGGCGTGTGAAAAACCCGCGTTGCGGTCCGGGCTCCATTGCATGGGAGTGCGCACGCCGTTGCGATCGCCCAGATAAATGTTGTCGCCCATGCCGATCTCGTCGCCGTAATAAATGATCGGCGAGCCGGGCATGGACAGCAGCAGGCTGTTCATCAGGCGGATCTTGTCGAAATCGTTGTCCATCAGCGGCGCAAGGCGGCGGCGTATCCCCAGGTTCAACCGGGAACGCGGGTCGGCGGCGTACATCTGATACATGTAGTCACGCTCCTTGCTCGTCACCATCTCGAGCGTCAGCTCGTCGTGGTTGCGCAGGAAAATCGCCCACTGGCAGTTCACGGGGATATCCGGCGTCTGCTGCATGATCTCGGTGATGGGATGCCGGTCCTCCTGCGCAATAGCCATGTACATGCGCGGCATCAGCGGGAAGTGGTAAGCCATGTGGCACTCATCGCCGTAGCCGAAATAGTCGCGCACGTCCTCCGGCCATTGATTGGCCTCGGCCAGAAACATGCGGTTACTATAATGTTTGTCGATGACTGCACGCATCTGTTTGATCACGGCGTGAGTTTCGGGCAGGTTTTCGTTGCTGGTGCCCTCGCGCACGCACAGGTAGGAAATCGCGTCGAGGCGCAGGCCATCCACACCCTGATCCAGCCACAACTGCATCACGCGGGTAACGGCCTTCACCACCTGCGGGTTGTCGTGGTTGAGATCCGGCTGATGCGAAAAGAAACGGTGCCAGTAGTAGGCCTTGGCCACATCGTCCCAGGCCCAGTTGGATTTCTCGGTATCGGTGAAGATCACGCGCGTCTCGGGAAATTTCTTGGCGGTTTCGCTCCAGACATAGAAATTTCGCTTGGGGGAATCCGGTGGGGCGCGCCGCGCCGCCTGAAACCACGGGTGCTGGTCGGAGGTGTGGTTGATCACGAGTTCGGTGATGACCCGCAGCCCGCGTTCGTGCGCCGCGCGCACGAAGGTCGTAAAATCCTTGCGCGTGCCGTAGTCCGGGTGGATATTGCGGTAGTCGGAGATATCGTAGCCGTCGTCGAGCATCGGCGAAGGATAGAACGGCAACACCCAGAGCGTATTGACGCCGAGTTCCTGGAGATAATCGAGCTTGGAGGTTAGTCCGGGGAAATCGCCGACGCCGTCGTTGTTGCTGTCGAAGAACGCCTTGACATGAAGCTCGTAGATAACGGCGTCCTTGTACCAGAGCGGATCATCCACCAGCACCGTCAAATGCTGTTTAAGCTTCTGGTCCATGGCCGTTGCGTTTACATGAAGTAATCGAAATCATGCTCCGAGCGCACGCGGCGCCGCAAGCGGAAAATATGCGCCGGCGCCTCGAGCGGGTCGAGCTCGACGTAGTTGCGCGGGCCGTTCCAGAGAAATCGCGCGTCGGTAAGCAGGTCATGCATCTGGTATGACTGCCCGCCGTGTATGTTCAAGGCGTCGAGCGGCACCTCGACCCATCCGGACTGGCGATGATGTGGGTCCAGGTTGACAACCACCAGAATGGTGTCGTTCCGGTCTTCGCTGGCCTTGCTGTAGCAGATCAGCTTGTCGTTGTCGACGGCGTGAAAATGCAGGTTCCAATCGTACTGCAACGCCGGGTTTTCGCGCCGGATGCGGTTCACGCGCGCGATGAAATCGCGCAGACTGTCGGGCCGATCCAGGTCCCATTGGCGCAATTGGTATTTTTCCGAATCCAGGTATTCCTCGCTGCCGGGCTCGCGCGGCCGGCCTTCGGCCAGCTCGAATGCCGGACCGTAGATGCCGTAGTTCGCCGCCAGCGTCGCGGCCAGCACCAGACGCACCATGAATGCCGGACGGCCGCCGAACTGCAGATACTCATTGAGGATATCGGGCGTGTTCGGCCAAACGTGCGGACGGAAATAATCACGGCCCTCGAGCCGGGTCAGTTCGGTGAAATAATCAGTGAGCTCGCGCTTGGTATTGCGCCACGTGAAATAGGTATAGGAATACGTGAACCCGAGTTTGGACAGGCGATGCATGACCTTGGGCCGGGTGAACGCTTCCGACAGGAACAGTACATCGGGATGGGCGCGCTTGATCTCGCCGATCAGCCATTCCCAGAACGCGAACGGTTTAGTGTGCGGATTGTCCACGCGGAAGATGCGCACGCCCTGCTCGATCCAGAATTCCACGACATTCTTGAGCTCGTGCCACAGCTCCTGCCAGGATTCGATTTCAAAGTCGAAAGGATAGATATCCTGGTATTTCTTGGGCGGGTTCTCGGCGTATTGCACGCTGCCATCCGCACGCCGGCGAAACCATTCCGGGTGTTCGCGGACGTACGGATGATCCGGTGAGCACTGAAAGGCGATGTCCAGGGCGACTTCCAGACCGTGTTCCCCGGCCTTAACCACGAACCAGCGAAAATCCTCGAGCGTGCCAAGTTCGGGATGCACCGCCTTGTGCCCACCCTCCTTCGCGCCGATCGCCCACGGGCTGCCGACATCTCCGGGATTGGCGGTCAGCGTATTATTGGAGCCCTTCCGGAAGGACTGGCCGATGGGATGGATCGGGGGCAAGTAAACCACGTCGAACCCCATGGCGGCGACGTAACGCAGGCGCGCCTCGCAGTCGAGGAAACTTCCGTGCCTGTCGCCGGAGCAGGAGCGTGGAAAGAATTCGTACCAGGTGCTGAATCGGGCGCGCTCGCGGTCCACCGCCAGAGCCAGCTCCTTCTCATAGCGTGTGGCAAAACGACGCTTGGCGTGGCGGTCCATCAGTTTCGCCGTCTCTTCATCCAACGCGACGCGGCGTTTTTCCGCCACGGTGATGGCGCCGCTCAGGGTTCGCGCGATCGCCGTCAGGTGTTCCACGTCACGACCGGTGGTATTCGCAACGGTTTGGGCGATGAGGTCGGCCCCGGCAAGGAATACCATTTTGATGTCTGGATCGGTATCGGGTCGCCGCGTCAGGTCATGGCACCAGGACCTGAAGTGATTGACCCAGGCCATGACCGTATAACGATAACGACCGACCTCGGTCGGCTGGAAGGTCGCGCGCCAACGATCGTTGCCGAGCGGAACCATGGGAACCTCGGACCATTCGCGATCCGCCTCGCGTCGGTAAAGCAGGAGGCTGGTAATCCTGTCGTGTCCGTCCACGAACACGTCCGCCTCGACCGTCACCGGCTCGCCCACGGCGCGTTTGACGGGATAGCGACCGTTGTCCACTTCCGGCCGCACATTCTCGATCACCGCGCGGCATCTTCCGTCGGTGGAAATCAACGCATCGGGTGATCGGGTTTTGGTCATGGCCGCGTCGCTCAGTGAGCCGGCGCACGCGGCGCTTTGAAATAAATCACCCCCAGCGGGGGCAATGTCAACAAAAGGGAGTAATACCGGCCGTGTGCCGGAACCGGCGCTGCCTCCACGCCGCCCAGATTGCCCTGGCCGCTGCCGCCATAGGTAACCGCATCACTATTAAGTACCTCGCTCCAGAAACCGCCACGCGACACGCCCACGCGATAATTGGCTTGCGGCACCGGGGTGAAGTTACAGACCACCAGAATAATGTCGTCCGGGTTCGCGCTCTTTCGACAGAAACTGATGATGCTGTGCTCCCAATCATGCAGGTCAGCCCATTCAAAACCGCTCATGTCAAAATCGCGTGTATACAACGCGGGCTCGACGCGATAGAGGTGATTGAGGTCCTGCATCCAGCGTTGTATCCCCTGATGCGGAGCGTGCTCGAGCAGATGCCAGTCGAGGCTCTGATCATGATTCCATTCACGCCACTGTCCGAACTCACCGCCCATGAACAACAGCTTTTTGCCGGGGTGACCGTACATGTAGCCGAACAGCAGGCGCAGATTGGCAAACTTTTGCCAATTGTCCCCCGGCATCTTGCCGAGCAGCGAACCCTTTCCATGCACCACTTCATCATGGGAGAACGGCAATATGAAGTTCTCGTGAAACGCATACCAGATGCTGAAGGTCAGTTGATCGTGATGATACTTCCGATAGATCGGATCGAGTGCGAAATAGTTGAGCGTGTCGTGCATCCAACCCATGTTCCATTTCAGGCCAAACCCCAGTCCACCGAGATAGGTTGGGCGCGATACCATGGGCCAGGCCGTGGACTCCTCGGCGATGGTTTGCGCGCCCGGGAAATCGCGGTAAACGGCTTCGTTCAGATCGCGCAGAAACTGGACGGCCTGGATATTCTCTCTGCCGCCGTATTCGTTGGGAATCCACTCGCCAGCCTCACGCGCGTAATCGAGATACAGCATGGAAGCCACGGCATCCACGCGCAGACCGTCGGCATGGTACTTGTCGAGCCAGAACAGCGCACTGGAGGTCAGGATCGAGCGCACCTCGTGGCGTCCGTAATTGAAAATGCTCGAATTCCATTCCGGGTGATAACCCAGCTTGGGATCGGCGTGTTCGAACAGATAGGTTCCGTCGAAATATACAAGCCCGTGTTCATCCGTCGGAAAATGTGACGGCACCCAGTCGAGAATCACACCCACATTATTCTGGTGCAGACAATCGACCAGGTGCATGCAATCCTGCGGCGTGCCGTTGCGCGCGGTTGGCGCGAAGTAACCCGTGGTCTGGTAACCCCAGGATCCGTAAAAAGGATGTTCCGTTATCGGCATCAACTCGACATGCGTAAAATTCATGTCGCGAACATAATCCGTTAACTGTACGGCGAGTTCGCGATAACTGAGGGAACGATTGTCCTCCTCCGGCACACGTCGCCACGATCCGAGATGCGCTTCGTAGATCGACATCGGTGCGTTGAGCGCGTTCGCCTCGCTGCGTGTCCGCATCCATTGATCATCGGCCCACTGGTAGTCGAGGCTCCATACTACCGACGCCGTGCGCGGCGGCGTTTCGGTGCGCACGGCGAACGGGTCGGCTTTCTCGACGTGGTATTTTCCGTTTTGCGACGTCAGATGGTATTTGTAATGCGCGCCCGCCACGACACCGGGAATGAAACCCTCCCAGATGCCGCAGCCGTCCTTGCGCGAATGCAGTGGATGCGAGCCCGGACGCCAACCGTTGAAATCGCCGATCACCGAAACCGCGCGCGCGTTCGGCGCCCACACGGCGAAATGCACGCCAGTGACGTGCTTCACGCTCATCACATGCGCGCCGAGTTTCTCGTACAGACGGGAGTGTCGCCCCTGACGGAAGAGATAGACGTCGTGGTCGGTGAGCGGGCTGACTCCGTATAAAACTTGCTTGCCATCGCCGGCGTGAGTAGTCGCCATGCAGGATCTCCTTAACGACGCCGCGGTTTCGTCGGCATCGTATCGCCGAACCAATGTAACGGATTACGCCGTGCCGAGCAAATCGCGGCACACAGTAAAAACGGTGGAGAATCTTTCCTTAAACGGCGTCGCTCGTGCTGACCGGTACGGCGTGACGGAACAAAGAGAAGAAATTGCGCGTGGTTACATCGGCGATGGAATCCATGTCGGACTGACGCACCTTGGCCACGCATTCCGCGACGTGGCGCACGAAAGCCGGTTCGTTGGTCTTGCCGCGAAACGGCACCGGTGCCAGGTAAGGTGCGTCGGTCTCGATCAGCAACCGGTCTTCCGGAACTTGTCTTGCGACTTCGCGCAGGGCTTCGGCGTTGCGGAAAGTAATGATCCCGGAAAAGGAAATATGGAAACTCAGATCGAGCGCGGCACGCGCGACCTCCCAGCTTTCCGTGAAGCAGTGCATCACGCCGCCAATGTCAGCTGCGCGTTCCTCGCGCATGATCCGCAAGGTATCGTCCGCGGCTTCGCGGGTGTGGATGATCAGCGGCTTGCCGGATTGTTTTGCGGCACGAATGTGGCGGCGGAACCGCTCCTGCTGCCATGCCATGTCGCCATGACTGCGATAGTAATCCAATCCGGTTTCACCGATCGCCACCACTCTTTCGTCTTTTGCCAGGCCGACCAGATCATCGACCGTGGGCTCACGTCCCTCGGTTTCGTTGGGATGCACGCCGGCGGAGGCGAACACGTGCGGATGACCGTGCGCGAGCGCGCGTATTTCGGGAAAGGTTTCCAGCGTGACCGACACGCACAGCATATGGCCAACCCCGTTGTCCCGGGCACGCTGGAGAACATCATCCAGACCGGCGTTTAGAGGTTCGAAATTCAGATGACAGTGGGAATCAACGAGCGGCGTCACGAAGCGATCTCAAAAATGATCGCGTTATGGTGCCACAACACCGTTCGTTCGTGTAATAACCCCAAGCTGCCAGATGATGGAGAATTTTTGAGATCGCCTCACGTTACATCGTGTGCGTGAGCCGGTCGGAATTGAGCGAACCGGCCAGGATGCCTTCGATCTTGAGGCGCGCGATGCCCGCGTCCTTCTCGCTGAACTGGATGCCGATGCCGGAAGTCCGGCTGCCCTGGGCACCGGGCGGTGTGACCCAGATCACGTGTCCGGCGACCGGAATTTTTTCTTTGCTATCCATGAGCGTCAGCAACATGAACACCTCTTCCCCGAGCTTATACGTCCGACCACTGGGAACGAAAATCCCCCCGCCCTTCACAAACGGCATGTAGGCGGCATAGAGGGCGTTTTTGTCCTTGATGGTAAGAGACAATACCCCGGGCCGGGCGGCCGCAATGGGGGTAGGTTTCATCGGCTTGGTGGCACCGGTGGGCATGGGTGGAATGGTTTTGTCGTTCATATGCGGTTGATGCTTACTTTATTGTAGACGGCTCAGTCGGACCCAGCGTATCAAAACATCTTCCAACATCAAAAGTTCATCGAGCGGACCGCGCAAAAGCCTGTAATACTCAGAAATAACATCAATAAATTTATATAACTCGCTGAGTTTATATTTATATTTATTACTACCTGGAAGCGCAGTGGCCTCGGTGTTGACCAGGGCCGGACCGGATACTCCCAAGCCTGTCTTGATCAATTCGGACACGAATCCGTGAAGCAGGCCCAGGCAATGTCTGGCCCCCACGCCCTTCCATCGGGCCGCACACGCGACAGGCTCTTCACGTCCTGATCTCAGGTCATCCAGATCCTTAAGCAATCCGGCGCGGATTTCAGGGAACCCCTCCTCTATCAGCGATTTCGCCAACAGCGGAGCGCCCCCTGCCAGTTCCAGAAGGCCGGCGGCGGACTCTGCTTGACCGCCGCTGCGCATCTGGAGCCACGCCAGGCCGATAGTGCGGGCCGGCGACTTAAATAGGATATGGCTGCAACGGCTGCGAATAGTGGCCGGGAGCCGGGCCGGATGGCTTGTCACCAGGAGCAGCATGCTGCCAAGGGGTGGCTCTTCCAGCAGCTTCAGCAGACTGTTCGCGGCGCTGATATTCATGGCTTCGGCAGGACTCAATAGAACTACTTTCCGGTTGCCGACAAACGGGCGGGTCTGGGCATCCTCAATCAAGCAACGAATCTGATAAATCGTGATATCGGCGCTGGCACGTTCGCGTTTTTTGTCACTCGCAGGGTACCGAGCCGCATATTGGCTTCCAAGGTCCTCGGCTGAATCCGCAATGGCTTCTGGCTGAAGCACATGCATGTCGGGATGAGTGCCGGCGATGAACAACTGGCACGATTGACACATGCCACAGGCAACGCCCGTCTGGGGTCGGGCACATAATAGAGTCTGAGCCAGATGAATGGCAAAGGCATGCTTGCCGAGGCCGGGGCGCCCGTGCAACAGCAGGGCGTGCGGCAGGCGTTCGAACTGCTGGGTCAGGGTGGACCACAAGTCCTCATTCCAGGGATATCGTTCAGGCAGCGCTGATATGCTGCTCGCCGAGAAATTATCTGCGGCCACCCACCACCTCCTGCAGCACGGTGCCGAGTTGCTGCTCCACCTGCGCCAGATTTTGGCTGGCGTCAATCACCCGCATGCGCTCTGGCTCGCGGGCCGCGCGCGCCAGATAGGTCGCATGGACGCGCGCAAAAAATTCGCTGCTCTCCTGCTCGAAACGGTCGGGCTCGCTGCGCAGTCCGGCGCGTCGGCGTCCGGCCTCCACCGGGACGTCGAAGAGCAGCGTCAGGTCCGGCCGCAAATCGCCCTGCACCCAGCTCTCGATCGCCGCTATCCGCGCCGCCGGAATGCCGCGGCCACCGCCCTGGTAGGCATAGGTGGCATCGGTAAAGCGATCGCACAGCACGATCTTGCCGGCGTCCAGTGCCGGACGAATCACGCGGGCGATGTGCTCGGCGCGCGCCGCGAACATCAACAACATTTCGCTCTCGGCGGAGATGTGCAGCTCGCGGCCATGCAGGAGGATATCGCGGACGCGTTCGCCGAGTTCGGTGCCGCCGGGTTCGCGCGTCACCACGACTTCGCGCCCCGCATGCTCCAGCCAATTCCTGACGAAAACCAGATTGGTGCTCTTCCCGGCTCCCTCTCCACCTTCCAGCGTGATGAATATTCCTCGTGGCATAACACTTTACCGGCTTGTCATGGCAGTGGACGTCTTATCGCGCGTTACCGAAGTCCGCGGCTTTCCTTTCAGCTGGTATTTGATCACGGCTTTGTTGTGTTCTTCCAGTGTACTGGAAAAATCGTGGCTTCCATCGCCGCGAGCGACAAAATACAGGGCTCCGGTAATCACCGGATGCATCACGGCCTGTAACGATTCCTTCCCTGGCATGGCCACCGGCGTGGGCGGCAGACCGTGACGAGTGTACGTATTATAGGGTGTGTCGCGTCTGAGGTCCTTAAGCCGCAGGTTGCCGTCGAACGACTCACCCATGCCGTAAATCACGGTCGGGTCCGTTTGCAGCCGCATGCCGTGGCGCAAACGGTTGACGAAGACACCGGCGATCATACGGCGTTCATCGGCGCGTCCGGTTTCTTTTTCCACGATCGAGGCCAGTATCAGCGCTTCGTAGGGATCCTTGAACGGGAGATTGTTGTCGCGCTTTTCCCATTCCTGCTGCAACAGCTTCTGCATTTTGTCATAGGCGTTGGCCAGGATCGCGAGTTCCGTCTGGCCGGAGGAATAATAATATGTATCGGGGAAAAACCGGCCCTCGGGATGCTCTCCTTGATGGCCCAGCCTTTCCATGATGGCGCGTGGCGACAAACCAGTGAGCGTGCGCGTAAGCTTGGGCGCCTCCTCGATCGCATCCAGAAACTGCCGGAAGGTCCAGCCCTCCACCAGCACGAGGGGATATTCAACAACACGCCCCGCGACGATCTGGTCCAGCAATTCCCTTGCCGTCATTCCGTTGCGGAACCGGTACTCCCCTGTCTTCAAGTCACGTTGATGCCCGGTAAGATACGCCAGCCACACGAAAGAATGGCTTTCCGGCAGCACGTCACGGCTGCTCAGCTCGCGTGCAAAAGCGCGCAGCGTCATGCCCGGCTTGACCGCATAAATCTCCATGCCGGGCAGAAGTGAATGATTCCACGACCATAATAGATAAACGGCGGCCACGGCGCTCACCACCAGCAAGCCGATTGCCGGCCTAATCAGCCGCGTACGCATCGACAATGGCCTCCTGAACTCGTTGCGTTATCCTGCCCAAGGGAAATTCCTTCGTTTCGATGCGACGCACCGGCCATAAACCTATCAGGCTATTGGTCAGAAACACTTCATCCGCCAGCAAAACATCGCTCTTGTTGATGTCCATCACGCGTGCATCCAGCGACAGTTTTACCGCCCGTTCCAGCACCAGCCCGCGCATGACGCCTTCCACACCGCTGTGCGACAGATCCGGTGTGAGCAGCCTGCCCCGGGACACGATGAACAGATTCGTCATGGTTCCTGCGATTACCTGACCGAATTCATTGCACATCAGACCCTCCCGGCAATCCTGCTCCAGTTCCGCGCGTGCCAGCACCTGCTCGATCCGATTGAGATGTTTGACGCCTGCCGTAGCCGGGTTCCGCGAAATCATGGTACGGCAGAACTGCGCGGCAACGCCATGCGTACGCCGTTCGGCTGGATAATCCGGCCAGGGCGACAGACTGACGGTACGTGTCGGCCGTGCCTGCTTTTCCGGCGCGTACCCGCGTCCGGAAACACCGCGCGTGAGAATAATCTTCAGCACGGCACGCTCGACGCCGCGACCGAGGTGCTCTGCTTCATGCCGCAACAGGCCCTCGGAAGGCGCAGGGATGCCAAGTCTTGCGGCGCCATGAAATAACCGCCGCATGTGCCTGTCCCACAAAAGCGGAGCGCCATTCACCACCGCCATGGTTTCGAACAGGCCATCGCCGTATTGAAACCCACGGTCGTGAACCGAAATATTTTCTCCGGGCGCGCCGTTAATTAGAGTTGTGCTCACTCCGCCTCCGTGAAGCCGAGCCAGACCAACACGCAATGCCGTCGGCGTCCGGCGGCATTCGCCACGGTTGCATCCCCGCTGCGTTGAACCCCTGTTCCCTGCTCACGCCCGCCGCCTCCGACAGGTCGAACATGACTGAAACATCGAATTGTCGGCGGCCGGCGACATTCGCCGCGGTCGCATCCCCGCGCTTCGCACTGGGCCCCTGCGCCCTGCTCATGTCGCCACACCCAAAGCCGCGAGCATGCCTTTCGCCTTGGCTCGGGTCTCGGCCAGCTCCCGCTCCGGAATGGAATCGGCCACGATGCCGGCGCCGGCGCGCAGGCTGATTTCGTTTCCGTTCTGGATGAGGGTCCGAATCAGAATATTCATGTCGAGACTGCCGTCGCGATTGAGATATCCCATGGACCCGGTATAGGCGGTACGCGGTGCCTGTTCGAGCGCGGCGATGATCTGCATGCAACGCACCTTGGGGCAACCGGTGATGGTTCCGCCCGGGAACACGGCGCGTATCACCTGCGCCGGCGTGACGTCATCGCGTAATTCACCATTGACCTCGGAGACGATGTGATGCACATGCCGGTAGGACTCGAGCGCCATGAATTCCTTCACCTGCACCGAACCCGTGCGGCACACACGGCCGAGATCGTTGCGCTCGAGATCAATGAGCATCACGTGCTCGGCGCGCTCCTTGGGATGTCGCAGCAGGTCCCGCGACAGAGCTTCGTCTTCTCTTGGATCCTGGCTGCGCGGATACGTACCGGCAATGGGTCGTGTGCGTACGGTTCGGCCGCGCACTTCCACCAGGCGTTCCGGCGATGAACTGATGACGGCGCGCCCGTTACCCAGGGTCATCAGGCCCGCAAAAGGCGCCGGATTTGTCGCACACAAGCGACGGTAGAGCGATATCGGATTGACGGAGACGCGCGGGGAAATTCGCCACTTACGTGAGAGATTCACCTGAAAGACATCCCCCGCACGGATGTAGTCCTGCACCCGTCGGACATGTTCCAGAAATCGTGCGGGCTCTTCTTCATGAACCTGCGCGATAGCGATCTCTTCGGCGTTCACTATCGTTGGGCTTTGCATATCGGCCTCGAGCGTCGGAAGAATTTCGCTGGCGCGTTCGGTCTCACACACCAGCAGCGTATGCTGCTCGAGATGGTCGATGATGATGGCGGCCGGGATGCGCGTGGCACAGGCCACCGGAAATGCCGAATCATGCCGAATGCCGGTTACGGTTGGTTCGATCTGCGACACCAATTCGTAGCCAAGAAAGACAAACCATCCGCCGGTGAAAGGCGGCGCGGCATCCGTCGGTATAGCGCCCTGATCGACTGTAGTGGATTGCTGTCTCCACTCACGATCAAGAGCATCAAGGAAATCATCGGTGCCCAACAATCGACCGTTTCGGCTCAGCCGATGGTCCGCGTCCAGTGTCAGGGAGTCTCCGGGAAACGCGAACAGGATGTCATAACGCGCCCGCGGCGTACCGCGCGCGACGCTCGTGAGCAGGTGCGGATAGCGCTGGGGAAATCGGGCGTGAAGCGCGCTGAGATCGGGAATCGCCGCCAATTGGCGGCAGACATATCCCGGTGTGGAAGCGTTTAGCGTATGGGCCGGGTTGGCATTCACGCCAGCTTGCGGAACACCAGTGTCCCGTTGGTGCCGCCGAAACCGAAGGAATTGGAAATCGCCACGTCAATCTTCATCTTGCGCGCGGCACCTGGAACGTAATCCAGATCGCATTCCGGATCGGGCGTGGTGAGATTGATGGTGGGCGGCGCAATCTGCTCACGCACCGCGAGAGCGGTATAAATCGCCTCGACACCGCCGGCCGCACCGAGCAGGTGGCCGGTCATGGATTTGGTCGAGCTCATGGCGATTTTCCTCGCGTGCGCGCCGAAGGTGGTCTTGGCAGCGAGCGATTCGGCGCGGTCACCAAGCTGCGTCGAGGTGCCGTGGGCGTTAACGTACTGCACCTGGTCCGGATTGAGCCCGGCGTTGCGCAGGGCGTTAAGCATGCAACGCGCCGCGCCCTCGCCGTTCTCCGGCGGGCTGGTCATGTGATAGGCGTCGCCGCTCATGCCGAAGCCGACCAGTTCGCAGTATATTTTTGCGCCCCGCTTCTTGGCATGCTCGTATTCCTCCAGCACCACTACGCCCGCGCCCTCGCTCAACACGAAACCATCGCGATCCTTGTCCCACGGACGGCTGGCGGCTTCCGGGCTGTCGTTGCACGTGGACAGCGCCTTGGCGTTGCCGAATCCGGCGACAGCGGTTGGCGTGACAGCGGCCTCACCGCCGCCGGCGATCATGACGTCGGCGTCGCCGTATTCGATCAGCCGCCCGGCATCGCCGATGCCATGGGTGGCCGTGGCGCAAGCGCTGACCATGGCGAGATTCGGTCCCTTGAGGCCGTACATCACCGAGAGATCGCCCGAGATCATGTTGATGATGCTCATGGGGACATAAAAAGGAGAAACCCGGCGCGGGCCTTTTTCCAGCACGGTTTTGGTGGTGTCCTCGATGGTGCCGACGCCGCCGATGCCGGAACCGATGTGCACGCCGATGCGCTCGGCGTTGGCTTCGGTCACTTCCAGTCCGGAGTCCTTGATTGCCTCGATGCCGGCCGCCATGCCGAGCTGGATGAAGCGGTCCATGCGGCGAGCTTCTTTCTCGGTCATGCCGAACTGCGTGGGGTCGAAGTTCTTGACCTCGCCGGCAATCATCGAGGGATAACCGGTGGCATCGAAATGAGTGATGCGGGTAATACCGCTTTTACCGGCCAGAATGTTGCGCCAGTTTTCGGCGACACCGATGCCGAGGGGAGAAACGATACCGAGGCCGGTGATGACGACGCGTCGCTTGCTCAAAGACGAATCCCTCATTGTGGGCACGGCGTTTCCGCCGCGCTTATAAAACCGAGAGGCCGTCACCCATTGCGGATGACGGCCCCTCCAGTTATTGACCCGGCATTATCGTGCTTGAATGAAGGCAGGCTGCGACGGGTGTTACCAGGCACCCGTGACGGCACTGCCATGCCGGGTCAATAACAAAATTCATTAAGATTTCCATTATTGCGGCGGCTTAACGACTTCGATATCCCAAGGCCGTTGAAATAACAACCCACGGGCATGTTCAGTTGAATTCGTGCCGCCGCAATAATGAGTAATCAGTTCAGACGGGAATTGACGTAATCAATGGCCTGCTGGACCGTGGTGATCTTTTCCGCCTGGTCGTCGGGAATTTCACAGTCGAATTCCTCTTCCAGCGCCATCACCAGTTCCACAGTATCCAGGGAATCCGCGCCCAGATCATCCACAAAAGAAGCCCCGGGCTTGACCTCGCCTTCATTGACTCCCAGCTGCTCCACAACGATTTTCTTGACGCGCTCTTCTACACTGCTCATGGGTGATTTTCCCTCCAAAATTGATTTACTGCCCGCGTGCGGGCGCATAGTTAACACCATTTGCCCAAAATCGTCCAGCCAATCGACAGACGATGGTTTTCAGCGGGATACCCCGCCTAATTCATGTACATTCCGCCATTCACGTGCAAAGTTGTACCAGTAATATAACCGGCCTGCGGCGAGGCGAGGAACGCCACGGCTTGGGCGATCTCCTCGGCCCGGCCCAGCCGGCCCAG
Organism: Sulfuricaulis sp.; assembly: GCA_035456865.1. Lineage (GTDB taxonomy): Bacteria > Pseudomonadota > Gammaproteobacteria > Acidiferrobacterales > Sulfurifustaceae > Sulfuricaulis. The sequence continues at coordinate 6,036 of DATICK010000250.1, read as the reverse complement.
CGGAATCTGCTTGAGCAGCGCCTCCCTCTGCGCTTCGGGCAGGGCCCGGGTCATGTCGGTGTCGATGAAGCCCGGGGCCACGGCATTCACCGTGATATTGCGCGAACCCACCTCGCGCGCCAGCGCCTTGGTGAAGCCGATCAGGCCGGCCTTGGCGGCAGCATAGTTGACCTGTCCGGCGTTGCCCATCGCGCCCACCACCGAGCTGATGCTGATGATGCGTCCCCAGCGCGCCTTGGTCATGGCGCGCAGGCAGGCCTTGGTCATCCGGTAAACCGACTTGAGATTGGTATCGAGAATCGCGTCCCACTCCTCTTCGGTCATGCGCAGCAACAGGTTATCTCGCGTGATGCCCGCATTGTTGACCAGTATGGTCGGTGTGGCGCTGGATTTTTCCAGTTCCGACAGAGCCGCGGCGATGGAATCGGCGCTGTTTACGTCAAGCACGATCCCTCTCCCGGCGACGTTATTTTGCTTCAGGGCTTGGGTGATTTTTTCCGCTCCATCGTTCGATGTCGCGGTGCCAATCACCTGGGCTCCCTGCCGCCCCAGCTCGAGCGCGATCGCCTGCCCGATGCCGCGGCTGGCGCCCGTGACCAGGGCGATTTGGCCTTTCAGAATCATGCTGTTTTCCTTTTTGCTAATTTGTCAGCGTCGACAACGCCGCGCGCAGTGTCACCGGATCGTACACCGGCAGCGTTTCAAAGGTCTTGACGATGCGCTTGTTGAGACCCGCGAGCACCTTGCCCGGACCGCATTCTACCATCCGGTCCACGCCATCGGCGGCCATTTTCTGGATCAGCTCAACCCAGCGCACCGGGGATTCTATCTGGCGCACGAGCGCATTTCGAATTTCCTCCGGGTCGGATTCCGCCCGCAGATGAACGTTGTGAATGACCGGCACGCGCGGCGATTGCACGTTCACGGTCTTGATCCTTTCGGCCATGCGCAGCGCCGCCGGATGCATAAGCCGGCTGTGCGCCGGTACGCTCATGGGCAGCACCACGGCGCGCTTGGCGCCGGCCGCCTTGGACTGCTCCACGGCGCGGGCCACGGCCGCCGCGGCCCCGGCGATCACCACCTGATTCGGCGAATTGAAATTGACCGCGTCAAGAATCTCACCCTGGGCTGCCTGTTCGCAAAGTTTGCGCACGGCATCGTCGTCCAGACCCAGAATCGCAGCAATGCCACCCTGTCCGATCGGCACTGCTTCCTGCATGAAGCGCGCGCGATCCGCGACCAGTCTCACGGCAGCGGAAAAATCGAGCGCCTCGGCGCACACCAGCGCGGAATATTCGCCGAGGCTGTGGCCTGCCATCACCTGTGGCAGCGGGCCTTTGCTCTCAAGCCACGCGCGCCAGGTGGCGATATCGGCGGTCAGCATTGCCGGCTGGGTTACCTCGGTTTGATTGAGTTTTTCTTCCGGTCCCTGCTCCACCACCTGCCAGAGGTCGTAGCCGAGCGCCTGCGAAGCTTCGCTGAAGGTTTGCCTGACGACGGGAAACTCGGCGGCCAGCGCGTTCATCATGCCGACCGAGTGCGAACCTTGTCCGGGAAAAACGAATGCCAGTTTCATAAAAACACCATTTTAAATTTTTAAAACCGCCAGGACGCCAGGAGCGCCAAGAAAAGATTCAAGAAAAATATTTCTCAAGATGTTTTCTTTCTTCGATGTTCTTTGCCGATCCTGGCGTCCTGGCGGTTCGAATCAATACTTCAAAAGCACCGAGCCCCATGTGAAGCCGCCGCCGAAAGCCTCCATCAGCACGGTATCGCCGGGCTTGATGCGCCCGTCGCGCACCGCCTCGTCGAAGGCCAGCGGGATAGAAGCCGCCGAGGTATTGCCATGACGTTCCACCGTCTGCACCACATGATCCATGGACATGCCAAGTTTCTTCGCGGTGGCCGCGATGATACGGTGGTTGGCCTGATGCGGGACGAGCCACTGGATATCGGATTTCTTCATGTGATTCGCCGCCAGCGTTTCGTCCACGATGCGCCCGAGGGTGTTCACCGCCACTTTGAACACCTCGTTGCCTTCCATCTTCATATAAGCCGTGCCGTTGACGACCTTGTCATAACCCCGAGAGATTCCGGCGGGAACGCTGAGCAGGTCCTTGTACTTGCCGTCGGCATGCAGATGCGTGGAAATGATGCCGGGGGTCTTCGATGCCGCGAGCACCACGGCGCCGGCACCATCGCCAAACAATACACAGGTGGCACGGTCGGTCCAATCGGTGATGCGCGACAGGGTTTCGCTGCCCACGACCAGGGCGTGCCTGGCAGAACCGGTGCGGATGAATTTGTCCGCGATTCCCAGCGCGTACACGAAACCCGTGCATACCGCCTGGACATCAAACGCCGCGCAACCATGTATCTTCAGGCGGTCTTGAAGCAAACAGGCGGTGCTCGGAAATACCTGATCGGCGGTGGTGGTCGCCACGATGATAAGGTCGATGTCTTTGGTGCTGATGCCAGCCGCCTCGATGGCGCGCCGCGCGGCCTGCTCGCCCATGGAGGCGCTGGTTTCGCCCGCGGCCGCGATGTGACGCTCGCGGATGCCGGTGCGCTCGACAATCCACTGATCCGTCGTCTCGACCATCTTCTCGAGATCGTGGTTGGTGAGCACCTTGGCCGGCAGGTAGCCGCCGGTGCCGATGATGCGCGAATGGATCATGCCCGCCGCCTCATGCCACTGCACCCTTGGCCGCCATCGCGGTCAGTTCTCGCCCGATGCGCTCGGGCACATTGTGGCTTACCTCCGCCAGCGCTTCGAGAATGGCATGTTCGAAGGCCAGGATATCCGCTCCACCGTGGCTTTTGATCACGATCCCGTTCAGGCCAATGAAGGTGGCGCCGTTGTAACGGCGCGGGTCCACGCGCTTCTTGAAAGCGTGCAACACCGGGATCGCCACCAGGGCGGAAAGTCGCGTGAGGATGTTGCGCCGGAATTCCTGCTTCATGAAATGCGTGATCATGCGCGCCAGGCCCTCGCTCGTCTTGAGCATCACGTTGCCGACAAAACCGTCACACACGATCACGTCCATGTTGCCCGTGTAGATTTCATTGCCCTCGACATAGCCGCAATAATTCAACGAACTGGCGCGAAGCAATTCGTGGGTCTTTTTGACGATCTCGTTGCCCTTGATGTCTTCCGCGCCAATGTTGAGCAACGCGACACGCGGACGCGGATTTTCCTCGACAGCGCCGACCAGAATGGAGCCCATGATGGCGAACTGCAGAAGTTGCTCCGGCGTGCAGTCCACGTTGGCGCCAAGGTCCAGCATATGCACGTGGTCATGCATCGTGGGCAGTGTCGTGACGATAGCCGGACGGTCGATCCCGGGCAGGGTCTTGAGGACAAAACGCGAAGTCGCCATGAGCGCCCCGGTGTTGCCGGCGGAGACAGCGGCCTGGGCCGCGCCTTCCTTGACGAGGTTGATGGCCACGCGCATGGAGGAGTCTTTCTTGCCGCGCAGCGCCTGCGCCGGAGGTTCATCCATGCCCACTACTTCCGAGGCATGATGGATGACAAGGCGCTCGCCTTCGGCCGCGTGGTGGTGTTTCAATTCGGCTTCGATGGCATCGCGCTGGCCTACCAAGATCAGCTTCAGCGTCGGTTCGTCGCGTAGCGTCTTGAGGGCGGCGGGCACGGTGACGCCGACACCGTGATCGCCCCCCATGGCGTCGAGGGCAATCGTGATCACGTTCTCAAGTCCCTGAACGGTTCCGGTTCAAACCGCCATTATTGATCCGGCATGAACCTTGTTGAAGGAAGAAATGCACGAAAAAATATTCTGGTGCTTTCATGGAATTATCAACATGCCGGATCAATAATGAAATTAATTTATGATTGTTCGAAAATTGAGGCGGCAAACGGCTCACCACGAAGCCCGATTACGGGATTCAGGTCAGCAACTTTATCGAACAGGTACACGCCGCCTCAATTTTCCGGTTTGGTGTCCAGCACTTTACGGCCGCGATAATATCCGTCGGCGGTGACCTGATGCCGGCGATGCGTTTCGCCGCTCGTCTTGTCAACCGAAAGCGCCGACTTCTTCAGCTTGTCGTGTGAACGACGCATGCCGCGGCGGGAAGGTGATACTCGGCTTTTCTGTACGGCCATGGTAAATCCTCGTCAGGTAAAATAACCGGCACTATCTCGTTTTCTTCAATCCGTCCAAGGCGGCGAAGGGATTTTTCTTTTTCCCCTCGGGGTTTCCGCCGCCGGCCGTCCCTTGCTTCACGTAAGTCCCGGCCGGACATTCACTCAACGCATGCGTTGGCACCATCGGCAACGCCAGCAGCAATTCATCTTCGACCAGTGCGCTCAACGGCAGCGGCTTCTCCACCACCAGAATGTCGGGCTCGTCGTCGAGCCTGTCACGCCGGTTTCCCGGTCGCATCAGCATCAACCAGGGAGCGGCCTCCACGTCCAGGTCCATGCCTTCGAGGCAACGCTGGCAGGTCATGTGCAATCGCGCGCGCAGGTTCCCATGCATGAGAAATACCTGCTCGCCCTCACCGCGCTCGAAGAGCAGATCGACGTAGACATCGTCCGAGCCTTCCAGACACGTCTGCATCAGCCGCGGCATGCTCTTCAGCGGGAGCGTGCCGGTCAGGCGCGCGCCTCTCTCCGCCAGCTGGATCGGGTCTATGGTCGCCGGTAAATGACCGTGTGACTCTTTCCAGGATGGCGACATGATGCCCTCTTACACTCTTTCCTTCCGGCGACCCTGTGCCCGTCTCCGAAAGAGCATTCGCCTCGGGAGCCGGGCACTATCGCCGGAAATGTCCCGAGAAACTTCCCAGGATGGCGACATGATACCCTCTCTACGCCTTTTCCCCGCGGCGAAACCGGCGCCGGGTGGGTACTTGACCTCTCTCATCCGGGCGAATTCGACGGCAGCCGGCCGGATACAGGCGGCGCATCATATATTCGCGGCAAACTTGTGTCAAAATAGGGTTTTAGACGCGGCAAGCCGGGCGGTTGTGGTTGACACTGCCAGCCCCATTCCGTACAAAGAAGGCAGCATTCCCCGAGGGAGTGTCCGGGCCAGTTCAGCGGAGTTTTCAGCTTGATCAAAAAGATATTGGTTGCCAACCGCGGTGAAATCGCGGTACGCATAGTGCGCGCCTGCGCCGAAATGGGCATTAAATCAGTCGCCATCTACACCGATGCCGACCGTCATGCGTTGCACGTCAAAAAAGCCGACGAAGCCTACAACGTCGGTCCGGACCCGGTCGGCGGCTATCTCAATGCCCACCGCATCGTGAACCTGGCCGTGGCCACCGGCTGCGACGCGCTGCATCCCGGTTACGGCTTCCTCTCGGAAAACCCCCAACTCACCGAAGTCTGCATGCGGCGCGGGATCACCTACATCGGCCCGTCCGTGGACGCCATCCGTCGCATGGGCGACAAGACCGCCGCGCGCGAAGCCATGATCGCCGCCGGCGTACCGGTGGTGCCCGGCAGCGAGGGTAATCTCAAAAACGTGGCCGAGGCGGTGAAGCTCGCCAAAAAAATCGGTTACCCGGTGATGCTCAAGGCCACCTCGGGCGGCGGCGGGCGCGGCATCCGCCGCTGCAACAACGAAGACGAACTGAGCCGCGCCTACGAGCGCGTGGTGTCCGAAGCCACCAAGGCCTTCGGCAGCGCCGACGTGTTCCTGGAAAAGGCACTCCTCAACCCGCGCCACATCGAGGTGCAGGTGCTCGGCGACAAGCACGGCAACATGATTCACCTGTTCGAGCGCGACTGCTCGATCCAGCGCCGCCATCAGAAGCTGATCGAGATCGCACCATCACCCCAGGTCACCGAGGAGCAGCGCGCCGCGGTGTGCGAGCTGGGCGTGCGTGCCGCCCGATGCGTCAACTACGAAAACGCCGGCACCGTCGAATTCCTGTTCGACCAGGAAGGCCGGTTCTATTTCATGGAAATGAACACGCGCCTGCAGGTGGAACACACCGTGACGGAACAGATCACCGGCGTGGACATCGTCCAGGAACAGATCCGTATCGCCGAAGGCCAGCCCA
>DATICK010000249.1:0-10548 GCA_035456865.1 Sulfuricaulis sp. | reverse complement strand
CACCTATTTCGATCCGGAAAATCGGGGCACGGTGTCGCTCGAACCGTTGCTCGAATCATTCCATAAGATGTCCGGCACGCTCGACATGCTTAACGTGCCGATACTGAAGTCACTGGTGGACGAACTGTCGCAGGTCTGCCGCGCCATCCTCGACAAGCGGATATCCAATCCCGAAACGGTTTCAATGTCCATGGCCGAGGCCCTGCTCATGATTGAGAGCAGCACTCGCGACATCAGCCGTTCGGCCACCGAATGGAAGAGGCAGGTCGAGGAGGCCGTTCACCGGTTGCACGCGTTGCACGCACCGGACGATGCCAGGGAAGCGCCCGAGGCCGAGGGACTTGAAGTTACGGATGCCGAACTCTCGGAATCCGATTACAAGCAATTGTTGAATGTGGTGGCCGGCGAGGTAAGCGTCAACCTGGGACGCATCGAGGAGGCGCTCGAGGGTTTCGCCTCCGACACCACGCGCGTACAGGCGCTGGACGATGCTCCGCAGTTGCTTTCGCAAATTCTGGGGGCGATGCAGATTTTGGGACAGGCACGGGCCGCTGAACTGGTGGAGGCGACGAAGCAGCACGTCGAAGATATACGGTCAGGCGCCCTGATCATTGACAGCGCCATCATGGACGGGCTGGCCGTGTGTGTCGGCACGATCGGTGCCTTTGTCGAAGGCTTGCGCGCCGACCGGCCGAATCTGGACGCGCTGATCGACGCGGCATTCAAGGAGATGGAAGCGTCGCTGAGCAGCGGCCACGGCAAGCAGCGCGACCCGGCCTTGCTTATCGACGGTGTGCGTCTCAGCCTCGAGTCCTGGCTCGATGACCCTGAAAACGAGGCGACGCGCGAATCGCTCGGCCGGCAGCTCGATGAACTCACCAAGCTGGCCCAGACGCAGGGGAAGGAAAAGATCGCGAAGATCGGCGCGGAAATGAACCATCTGCTCGAACTGGTGACCGAAGATCCGTCGCGGATGTCAGAAGTGATCGTCGATACCCTGAAGCAATCGTTTACGGCAATAACGGTGTTAGCCGGCCGGCGCATGACCTTACGCACCACGTCCCCGGCCATGCCCGCCTCCTCGGAGGTCGAATCCGAGCGCGATGCATCCGTCCACAAGGCGAGCGTACCCGTCACCCGCGACGCTCCCAAAGCGGTTGAGCCGGCGCGTGTTCCCGCGCCTCCCCCGGCACGCGCCACGGTTGATGAGGAATTCGATGCCGAGATTATGGAGATCTTCGTCGAAGATGCGCGCGAAGTGATCGAGAACATCAAAAATAAATTCATTGTCTGGCGAGAGGATACCGATAATCAGAATGCGCTGACTGAGCTGCGCCGCGGTTACCACACGCTCAAGGGCAGCGGGCGCATGGTGGGCGCCTCCGAGGTGGCGGAACTGTCCTGGGCCGTGGAGAACGTGCTCAACAGAGTGCGCGAGGGCAAGATCGTTCCTTCCCCGGCGATCATTGAGCTATTGGAGCAGATGCTGAATGTACTTCCCCGCATGGTCGATGCTCTTGCGGGTGGGCCACCGCATGACATCGATGTCTACGCGCTGCGCGAGACGGCGCATGCCCTGGCGCAACCGGGCGCCGCCCCTGCCGCGCCGTCTCCCGCGTCGCTGACCGTGGCACCGACGAGCGCGCCGGCGCCCGTCGTCGAGACCGGGGACTTGCCCAAACTCGAACCCACCTTGCTGGAAATCTTCACGACCGAAGCGCAAGGAAATCTCGCCAATATCCGGCAGCAAATCGCCGCCTGCCGCGAAACCGGCGGAACGTGCTTCGTGTCGGACACCCTTTACCGTTCCGTGCACACGCTGCAAGGCAATGCCCGTTCGCTGGGTCTCGATGTGATGTCCGAGCCCTGCGCGGAGATTGAAAAGCTGTTGCATGCGCTCAAGAGCGAAAACATTCCGTTAACCGAGAGGTATCTGGATCTGGCGACCCGTTTCGAAATAGCGGTCTCCGATCTGGTTGAGCGCATGAACACCGGTGCGACCTCCTCCGGCGAGCTGCGGCGGCGTTTTGCCGACCTTTCACACGACCTCCGCGCGGAAAGCGCCCATCTGGTACAGAAGGATTCCGCCGCCGAAACCGCTGCTCCGGCCGCGGAACGCGTCTCCGCGGTTGAAGAAGATACGCCAGCGGAAATGCCGTCGCCGGAGGAGCCCTGGGATCGCGAGCCAACCGCGGAAACACTCCCCGTTGTGCACGAACCCGAACCGCGGGTTGAATCCGTGGTGCCGGCACCGAACGCCGCCGTTCCTGCGGTGCCTGAATCGCCGTCGCCGGTAACGGCCGAGCAACTCGATCCCGAGCTGCTGGAAATTTTCCAGGAAGAGGCGACGGATATTCTTGGCGGCATCGAAGAGGCGCTGTCTCGCTGGCGCAGCCGTCCGGATGATATGGCGCTGGTGCAGGATCTGAAACGCTCGTTGCATACGCTCAAAGGTGGCGCGCGCATGGCCGGCGCGATGACCATGGGCGATTTGAGTCACAACACCGAAACTCTGCTCAAGCACATCGAAGACGGTCAAGTGTCCGCCAACGGTGGCTTGTTTGACCTGCTCGACGAAGTCCACGACTTGCTCGTGACCATGCTCGATCATGCCCAAAGCGGCAGGCCCGCGCCGGATGTTCGTGGCCTAAACGCCAAGTTGCTGGCGCTGTCCTCCGGCCAGCCCGAATCGGAGGTTCCCGATGTTTCCGCACCAGTACCGGTAATCAGCACACCTCGGGAGGAGCCGGTGAAAAAACCGGTTACACGACCTGTTGCCGAGCCGATGCCAACCGCCGTGTCCGCCATCGAAGCGCCAGCCCCGACGTTGACGGCGTCAGAGATCGAGGAGCGCCGCGAGCTTCAGGAAGCCGAAGAGAAACAGTGGCCGGAGAAAATGGAGCGACGCGGTCAGGTGCGCGTCAACACCAGCCTGTTGAACGAGCTCGTCAATTACGCGGGCGAGGTGAGCATTTCACGCTCGCGCATGGAACAGCAGATCTATAGCGTGCGCGACAATCTTTCCGAACTGTCACGTAACATCACGCGCTTCCGCGAGCAGATCCGCGAACTTGAAATCCAATCCGAGTCGCAGATTCTCTACCGCATGGAACACGAGGCGGTTGCCGAAGGCCGTGCCGCCGATTTCGATCCGTTGGAGTTCGACCGTTTCAGCCGCATGCAGCAGTTGTCGCGGTCGCTAACGGAAAGCTTGCACGATCTGGGGACCATCCAGAACAGCCTGGGCAACTTTGTCGGCGAGGCCGAATCGGTGCTGCAGCAACAGGCGCGCATCAACACCGACTTGCAAGAAGGTCTGATGCGCACGCGCATGGTCAGTTTTTCGACACAGGCGGCGCGTCTGCGGCACATCGTGCGCCAGACCTCGCGCGAGTTGGGCAAGCGCGTGGAACTCAATCTGGAAAACGCCGAGGTCGAGCTCGATCGCAATGTGCTCGAGCGCATGATCGGGCCATTAGAGCACATGATCCGCAACAGCATCGACCATGGAATCGAATCCGAGGCCGTGCGTCGCCAGAAAGGCAAGCCGCCGCGCGGGCGCATCAACATCGCCACCTCGCAGGAGGGGACCGAGGTCATTATCCGTTTCTCCGATGACGGGGTGGGGTTGAATATCGAGGCAATCCGTACCAAGGCGATCGAACGCGGGCTAATGTCACCAGACGCTAATCTGACGGAGGAGGAACTGATCCAGTTCATCCTCATGTCCGGATTTTCCACGGCGGAGAAAGTCACGCATGTCTCCGGTCGCGGTGTCGGCATGGACGTTGTGCACAGCGAAGTGAAGCAACTGGGCGGCAGCATGTCGGTGGACACCGAGCGCGGTGTGGGCACGACGTTCATCGTCCGCCTGCCCCTAACGCTGTCCATAACGCAGGCGCTAATGGCCTATGTGGGCGACCAGCTTTTCGCGCTCCCGCTTGGCTCGGTGGTGAATATCATCGAATTTCCCATCGAAAAGATCGACACTATCGCGGTCGGTAACAATCCGCTGCTTTCCCATAACGAGCAGGTGTACCCATACATGCACCTCGGCCAGCGTCTGGGAATTCCCTCGACGCCGCGCAATGGTAAAAAAGTGCCGATATTGATTGCGCGCACCGGAACACGTGAGGTCGCCATCCAGGTCGACGGCCTGGGCGGCACGCGCGAAGTCGTGATCAAATCCATCGGACCGCAGCTTTCCGCGCTCAAGGGGCTTGCCGGCGCCACCATCCTCGGCGACGGGCGTGTCGTGCTGATCCTGGATATTCCCGGCCTGTGGTTCCGTGATGACGTCATCCATTTCGAACACCGGCCTGAAAGCAAGGTGGCGCAAGAGGTCCGCGCGCGGCCGGTCGTCATGGTGGTGGACGATTCCCTTACCGTGCGCAAGATCACGAGCAAGCACCTGCAGAAGCGCGGCATCGACGTGCTGGTCGCCAAAGACGGCATCGACGCCGTCGAACAGTTGCGCGATCACGTGCCCGACGTGATGCTCGTCGATATCGAAATGCCGCGCATGGACGGATACGAGTTGACGACACGCGTGCGTTCCGACGAAAACCTGAAGCACATCCCGATCATCATGATCACCTCGCGCGCGGGCGCCAAGCACCGGCAAAAGGCGTTCGATCTGGGCGTGGACATGTACATGAGCAAGCCCTATCAGGAAGATGAGTTGTACAAGAACATAGACACCCTGCTGGCGAAGGGCAGGACGACATGAGCCGCCCGCACACGGCGGCCGAATGGCTTGGAGCGCTGCCGGTGTTCGGGATTAAACGACCGTGACCGATTCCAATCAGTACATGCGCCTGCAGCTCGGCGATACAAGTTTCCTGCTGCCGAGCAGCTCCGGTTTCACCATTGAGCAGCGCGAAAACCTGATCACCAATAAATCCCCCGAGGGCAATGTCGCGGCGTGGCGCGTGGTGCAGAACACGCGACTTCCGGCCTATTGTCTCGACGCCTCTCTGCGCGCGACCCGGCAGCACCTATGGCACCGTGCGGTATTTCTGGATACGGTGCCGCAGGCGGTGGGGTTGGCGGTCGACGAGGTTCAGCTGCTGCCGCGCGCCGAAACCACGATTTCGCCCTTTACGCCCCTGGGAATACCGCCCACGCGTCTTGGACATCTGTTTTCCGGGGCTTGGGTGACGGGCCATCGCGCGATGCTGGTTTTCGACCCGAAGGCGCTGGCTGCGTATCTGCAAAGCTTGGGGGAGGAATGAAAAGTCCGCGTGTAGGCCCGCGTCTGCATTCGCTCGAAGTGCCACTGGACGGATTGACGCTGATCGTTCCCAGCGCGGCCGTGGCGGAGGTCATCAATTCACTGACGCTGACGCCGGTTCCCTTCAGCCAGCCTTGGCTGAAGGGTGTCTTTGGCTGGCGCACGCTCGCGGTGCCGGTCATTTCTTTTGAAGCGCTGGTTGGCATGCCGGAGCCGGTCAGTCCTGCGACCGGCAAGATCGTCATCTTTTATCCCCTGAGCGGGCGCAGCGATTGGGAATTCTACGGGATGTTCGCGACCGCGGAACCGCGCCCGCAGGCGCTGAGCCACAGCGAGCCGGTGGCCACCGATTCGGAATTGCCCGACCTGCCCTGTATCGCGGCAGGGCTCAAGGTGGGTGGCAAGTTGATGCTCATCCCGGACATGGACGAGATGAAGAAGATGTTTTATCCGGATTGAGTATCAGGCGGTGGCGCGATGAATCCCTTCCCGCGCCACCCTGGTATTCCCTGGCACATCATCCATCTTGGCGACTACCTAAGCTGGGTAGGCGTCGTGTCTAACGCGCACAAACCACTGGAGAAAACATGTTCGGCAAAAAATGTATGAAACTCGGCTCCACGGCTCTGTTGCTCTTCGCCGCGGTGATCGCAGGTGGGTGCGTGACAACTATGTATACGCCAACTGCGGAGGACACGCGCGATCTGTCCCGAGTACAGGCAGAGCAGCTTCTGCTCGATGCAATACAGTCCGATAAAAGATGTGCCAAATCGGTCAGGCTGACCTCCGAAAAACTCTCTGTCACGTGCAAGGAAGCAAAGACCGGAGCACAGGCCAGAGTCTACCGCTACGCAGACACACCTGTCCTAACGAGTCTGCAAAAAAAGGGCTGGAGCTGCGTCAGTAAAAAACCGACTCCTGATGGTGAGTACTGCATTTACTTCTGGCATGAATCCAATTCTCCGTATGGGTATCCGCATGCGCGCGACTTCGCAAGGGCGTGGTACGTATTGGCTCACACCAGCGCCGTCGACCCAGCGCAAGAAGCTGCCTTCGAGCACGTGGCCCAGAGCTACCGTAATGCCCAGGTGAAACCGCCGCTGCCCGAAGAAGCGGTGAAATACAAGGTTCAAGCCGAGCTGGCCGTCCAGCAAAAGCGCTTCGACGATGCGGTCGACTTGTATGACCAAGCGCTGCGCATCGCACCGTGGTGGCCGGCGGGTCACTACAACCGCGGCCTGATTTTTGGCGAATTACAGGATTTCGAGGAAGGCATTCGAGCGCTGCAGAAGTACGTCAAGCTCGAACCCGACGCCCCCAATGCCCGCGCCGTGCAAATCAAGATTTACCAGTGGGAGAGTTTGGTGCCGCAATCAGCGAAATAGTCTCAAGAGAGCCTGGATCGAGAGACGAACCATGGTTGTTCAAAAACAAGGGAGATAAAACAATGAAAACTGCTTACAGATGGTTGCCGTTAATGACGCTTCTGCTGATCCTGCTGTCGGGATGTGCCAGTGCGCCACCGGTTCCGCTGGTCCCCAGTCCGGAACCCATGAGCGTCCGGCGCGCGGTGAACCTGCTGGGCATGGTGTACGTGGCATCCGATACCCTGAAGGGGAAGCCGTCGGGCCTGAACATCGACGCCACGGGCTTGACGCTGATAATGATTCGCGACAGTGGCGGCGTTGATGTGGCTTGCCAGTATGCCGCTACGCCCGATCCTCTGCTCGACACTAGCCGGTTGTGGCCAGCGCTGGTGATTGCTTGCAGAGTCGACAACAAAACAGCCACGAGTCCATTCCTGTTGGCTTTTCCAACAAAAGACGCAACGCCGCCGGAATACGCGCGCGCCTGGCAGGTGATGCGGGCATTGGCGGCGCCGGAGACATCGGGAGAACGCGCCGCGTTCGTTGCGACACTAGCCGGTTTTCGCGCCGGCAAGGTGGGCCCCAGTGTCGGCGAGACTGTGCGCCCGCACAAGGTAGCCGCCGAACTGGCCGTGAAGGACAAGCGGCTCTGGGATGCTGCGGATGAGTTCGCACAGGGTCTCGCCCTCGCGCCCTGGTGGCCGCAGGGCAATTACAATCTGGCGCTTGTCTACGGTGAGTTGCGCGCGTATCCGCTGGCGGCACGTTACATGCAGCGTTATCTCGAACTGGTTCCGGACGCTGCCAATGCGCGGGCCGCGCAGGACAAAGTCTACGAATGGACCGCCGCACAGCGGGCTGGAAGCTGACCATGCTGAACAGCAAGTTGAACATCGCGCTGTATGCGCTTATGGCGATGCTGGCAATCGCGCCCACCGCGGCGCGCGCTGCTAGCTGTGGTGGGGAGCCTTCGGTCTCAAGTGCATCTTCCTTTCAGACCTGGAAGCGATGGTGCAGCTGCATGGGCGGCACGTCTGCCAGCAACCTCAACGACGCGCAACGGCAAGGCGGCTGCCGACTGCCGAGTGGCTCGAGTTCTTCTTCGAGCGCAACCCCAGGCGGTTCGATCGGCACAATCATCGGCACCGAGATCGGCAAGGAGCTCGGCAAGGCGTTGTTCGGCGATCCTGAAGCGGACGCCAGACGTAAGGCGCAAGCGGAACTACGTGCTGAAGAACAGCGTCGCGCCGCAGAGGAGGCGAACAGAAAGCTGGAGGAGCAAAAGAATAGGCTCCTCGGTGGCATGATGGACGTCGAGAATACACGGCCGCTTGGCCTCATGGACGTCGAGTCCGGCCCCGGGCTTAGCTTGATGACGGATAGCACCTCCGCCGACACACCGTCGGCCAAGGCCGTGCCGCCAGCGGGTAAAAAGAGTTCGAGTTATACCAAGGGCTTCGAGCATGCGAGCCAGTGTATCTCGCAAAATGCCGGCTCAGCCTGCGCCGGAGTCACCGCCGGTCAGCAACAGGCCTGCGTGGCGGACTACCGTGGTGGTTACGACTCGGGCAGTAAACAAAGAGCGCTTGTTCTGCAGGAGGCCTATCAGGCCGGGAAAGACGCCGCCGCGCGGGGTGAACTCGCCAACGGCGCCTCGGATCCGCGCGCCGTGGGGTCCTGCCGCACCGACTGGATTATGGCTTACAACAACGGACACTTTGGGGCGAAGTCTACGCCGCCGGCAGGAAACAAACCGGCAATTGCCGCTGCGACCAAAGGCGACCCCGAGGTGGCACGCATCATCAATGAGATGAACGCTTTGGCCAAGCGCTTGGGATGGAGCGCGGATGAGCAAGATCGCCTCGCTACGGCATTGAAACGCCTGGGTGCCGATGGCGAACAAAACGTGACCGACACCCAGATTCGCCGCGCTTGGCAGGATGTCTTGGCTCGCGGCCGAGGCGGGGAAATCGCGCGAGCAGCCGCCCAAGGCGATGGCCCGGGGCTGTCCGGGGCCGGCAAGCAGTCCTTCGAGGATTGCACGATCTTTGCGCTGGCCAATGCGTCGGGTTTGCCTTATTCGGTCGTGGCTGCACGTGCGACCAAACTTATAGGCGAGGGCGAATGGCGCGAAGCCGCCGCACGCGCGAATCCTCAAAAAGCCATCGAACAGAAAGGGCTCATCGGCGGAGAAGTGGTCATGCTGGCCGAAGCCTTCGGTCAGGCCGAGGTGGTACCCAGTTCGGCTTTCGCCAAGACGCTGAAGGAAGGCCGTCCGGTGATGGTAAACGTGGTGCCCGAAAACGGGAACGTCGAGGGCGGGCACGAAGTCGTGCTCGCCAGGACTTTTCAACATGGCGGAGAAACCTGGTATGAAATGATGGATTCCAACCAGGGACCCCAGCGGCGTCTTTATTTGAGCTCTAAGGAACTGAACACGATGCTGCAAGAAAATGGCGTGGCCTTCCGCCCTGATCCCGGAACGACCCCGAAGCTGAGCGGTCGGTGACATCGGTTACAAAAGGTTTAGGCCGTGGCAGCGTCGATTCCTTCCTGCGCCACACTCGCCAGCAGATCGATTTCCTCCGGTTTGATCACGTACGGTGGCATGAAGTAGATCACGTCGCCGAGCGGGCGCAGTAGCGCGCCGTGTTCGAGCGCATGGCGGTAGACCGATAAGCCGCGTCGCTCCTGCCACGGATAGGGTGCGCGGGTTTTTTTCTCCTTCACCATTTCGATCGCGAGAATCATCCCGGTCTGCCGCACCTCGGCCACATGCGCGTGGTCAGCTAACGGCGCCGCCGCGCGCGCCATGAGCCCCGCGAGTTCCCGGTTGCGGTTGATGACGTCGTCGTCGCGGAAAATCTCTAGCGTGGCCAGCGCCGCGCGGCAGGCGAGCGGGTTGCCAGTGTACGAGTGCGAATGCAGGAACGCCTTGCGCGCGGTGTAATTCGCGTAGAACGCCTGATATACCTCATCCGTCGTCAGACACACTGACAGCGGCAGGTAACCGCCGGTCAGCCCCTTGCCGAGACACAGAAAATCGGGAGTGATGCCCGCCTGTTCGCAGGCAAACATCGTCCCGGTGCGCCCGAAGCCGACGGCGATTTCATCGGCGATGAGATGTACTCCATGTTTGTCGCAGGCTTGCCGCAGGAGCTTGAGATATACCGGGTCGTACATGCGCATGCCGCCGGCGCACTGCACCAGCGGTTCCACGATCACGGCGCAGACTTCTTCGGCGTGACGCGCCAGCGTCGCCTCCATCGCGGCAAACGCGCGCGCCGAATAATCGGCCCAGGATTCGCCGGGCTCGCGGTGATAACAATCCGGAGAATTGACGGTGATCGCTTCGAGCAGCAGCGGACGGTAAGTATCCTTATATAAGGCTACGTCGCCCACCCCCAGCGCCCCCAGCGTTTCGCCGTGGTAGGCGTTGGCGAGGTTGATGAAGCGCGTACACTTTTTTTCGCCGCGGTTATGCCAGTAATGAAAACTCATCTTGAGCGCGATCTCGACGGCCGCGGAGCCGCTGTCCGCGTAGAAGCAGCGGGCAAGCCCCTTCGGAGCAATCTGTGTCAGTCTTTCGGAGAGCTGGACGACGGGCTCGTGGGTGAAGCCAGCGAGGATCACGTGTTCGAGATTTTGCAGCTGGTCGGCGACGGCGGCGTTGATGCGCGGGTTGGCGTGGCCGAACAGGTTGACCCACCACGAGCTGATGCCGTCCAGGAAGCGCCGGCCGTCGAAATCGTAGAGCCAGGCGCCCGACCCGCGGGCGATCGGCAACAGCGGCAGCACCTCGTGCGTCTTCATCTGCGTGCACGGGTGCCACACGGATCGAAGGCTGCGCACGCGCCAGTCGGCATTGCCGTTGGCGACTTTCATCGCCGACCCACGATGTGCGCGACAATCGGAACAATGCAGCGCCGCCAGGTGTTGGCGGGGGTA
>DATICK010000248.1:0-2982 GCA_035456865.1 Sulfuricaulis sp. | reverse complement strand
AGGCCCGGCACCGCTTCTTCCGGCCCGGTAAGCACCGGCACCACCACCTGCCCGAAGCGGTTGGTGGGAATACCGCCCATGGTGTAATGCGCCGTGGGATAGACCGGGATGGGTTTCTCCACCGGGTCGGCATGAGCGAAGCGGATGGCGGATTCGCGAATGCCCGGCAGGCGTTTATTGATGGTTTCAACGCCGAGATGGTCGAGCTTGAGTAGCACATGGTCCTTCTTCGGTCCGCAACCGCGCCCGGCGTGGACTTCCTCATAAATGGCGCGACTGACCACGTCGCGGCTCGCCAGATCTTTGGCATTCGGCGCATAACGCTCCATGAAGCGCTCGCCTTCGGCATTAATAAGGTATCCACCCTCGCCGCGCGCGGCTTCGGTAATGAGTATGCCGATGCCGGCGATACCGGTCGGATGGAACTGCACGAACTCCATATCCTGCAACGGAATGCCGGCGCGCAGCGCCATGGCCATGCCATCGCCGGTGTTGATCATGGCATTGGTCGTGGTGCGGTACAGGCGCGCCACACCACCCGTGGCGATCAACGTCGTCTTGGCTTCGATGATCAGCGGCTCACCGGTTTCGATTTCGATCACAAGCGCGCCGAGCGCGTAGCCATGCTTGTCCATCAACAGGTCGACGACGAAAAATTCGTCGAAGAAGTGCGTGCGCGCTTTCAGGTTCTGCTGGTACAGCGCGTGCAACATCGCGTGGCCGGTGCGGTCGGCGGCGGGACAGGTGCGCATGGCTTGCTCGGCACCGTAGTTCAGGCTCTGACCACCGAAGGCGCGCTGATAAATGCGGCCGTTTTCCAGGCGCGAGAACGGCACGCCATAATGTTCAAGCTCGATGACCAGATTCGCCGCGGCCCGGCACATGTATTCGATCGCATCCTGATCGCCGAGGTAATCGCTGCCCTTCACGGTGTCGTACATGTGAAAGTGCCAGTTGTCCGGCTGCGTGTTGCCGAGCGCGGCGTTGATGCCGCCCTGCGCCGCGACAGTATGCGAACGTGTGGGAAATACTTTGGACACGACCGCGACATGCGCCTCGCCCTGCGCGAGTTGCAATGCCGCACGCAGCCCGCCTCCTCCGGCACCGATCACCAGACAATCGAAACGACGGTGTGGGATGTTTTTCATGTGGCGACAGTAATCAGGATTTGCGCCGCCCACAGCGCCAGAGCGAGCAGGCCCAGTGCCGTCAGCACCGTGACGCTGAAGCGCAGCCACAACGGATGCAGGTAATCAAGATAAATGCTGCGCATGCCGACCCAGGCATGAATCAGAATGCTTGCCAGGAACAACGCCCAGGCGATGCGTACATAACCCGCGGCGAACCAGGTTTTCCACGCGGTGTAATCATGGACTGGTGACAGGCTGAGATACACGATGGCATAAATAACAAAGCCACCCATGTACAGTGAGGTCACTCGCTGCAACAGCCACTCCGCGACGCCGGCGTGCGCACTCCCCGCGGAGCGTACGCGGCTCACAGGCACACTCCGATCAGCGCCACGACCGTCAACGAAGCGGCAAAGGCGAGCCAGGCATTGCGGCGCGCGACGGGCTTACTGTCACCGATGCCGATATCCAGCAGCAGATGCCGAACGCCGGAAAAGAAGTGCTGGGCAAATACCCACAAGATAAACAGTACAACAAGTCGGCCAACGGGGGTGGCTGCCTGGGTGGCGATCTCGGCATAGGCTGCCGGGTCCTGCAGCGAACGCTGCAATATATATAGTGCGATCGGCAGCAGCAGAACCAGAAACGCACCAGTAGCGCGGTGCAGGATGGACAGGATTCCGCCCACGGGCAGGCGGATTTTGAAAAGATCGAGATATACCGGACGTTTATTGTTCTTTCCCATGACCGTCAAAATCGTCCATCCTTATTATTTCGTCACACTCTACGCCATCGCGCCAAGAGAGTGAATTTCAAGATAACCATAGTGTAAACCGGCCAGTGGCGGCGTCCATACTTTCGTACCAACCGGGACATCGTGAATGCAGTCCCTGGCGAGGCGTTCAGACTCTATATCCGGCCCCGGCCTCGCCCAGCCAGGCGAGTTTCCGCTATCATGCGCATCCCGGTCAGCATTGGCAGGCAGGTAAACCGTGAACGAAACGTGGAAATCCTTTATCCAGATTCAGGGCGCCGTCGTGGAGGGCGATCGCGTGCAGCACTTCGGTCATCCGGTCGAGGAACGCCGCGCCGCCGCGCACGGCCACGTCCTCGTCGACCTCTCGGATTTCTCGCTGATCCGCGCGCGCGGCGATGACACGCAGAATTTCCTCAACGGTCAGCTGAGCAACGACATACGCCAGCTCGACGCGACACACAGCCAGCTCGCTTCCTGGTGCAGTCCCAAGGGACGGATGATGGTCATCTTCCGGCTGTTCCGGCGCGGTAACGACACCTTGCTGCAATTACCCGCGGCAATGCTCGAGAACACGCTCAAGCGGCTGCGTATGTTCGTAATGCGCGCCAAAGTGACGCTGGAAAGCGTGGATGCTGAGTTGGTTGGCATCGGATTGTCCGGTCCGGATAGCAAAAAGATTCTTACGGAGGCGGCGGGCTTTGCTCCCAGCGGGGATAACGGCTGCGAAACCCGCGAAGACGTAAGTATCCTAAGCCTGCCTGGACCGCATCCACGCTATGAAATCGTCGCACCGACCACGGTGGCGGAAAAACTATGGGCAAGTCT
Source organism: Sulfuricaulis sp. (assembly GCA_035456865.1). Lineage (GTDB taxonomy): Bacteria > Pseudomonadota > Gammaproteobacteria > Acidiferrobacterales > Sulfurifustaceae > Sulfuricaulis. The sequence continues at coordinate 270 of DATICK010000248.1, read as the reverse complement.
CAAATCCAAAGCGACACCGGCTGGACCGGCGGTGTGGGCCTGGCTCGATATCATGGCGGGAATTCCCAGTGTTCATCCCGGAACCAACGAGGAATTCGTGCCGCAGATGGCCAACCTCGAAGTCGTCGGTGGCGTTAATTTCAAGAAAGGCTGCTACCCGGGACAGGAAATCGTCGCGCGCATGCAGTACCTCGGCAAACTCAAACAGCGTATGTACCGCGCACGCTTAGCCGGCGAAGTCGCGCCGAGTCCGGGCGACGCCATTTATGC
>DATICK010000247.1:0-4180 GCA_035456865.1 Sulfuricaulis sp. | reverse complement strand
ACGTCATCTACAGCGGCGTGGACACCCGGGTATTCCACCCGGACTTGAAGCGCCATCGCGCGGCGGTGCGCGCGCAGTACGTTGTTCCGGAGAATGCCGCGCTGTTTCTTTTTGTCGGTTCGGGCTTCGCACGCAAGGGCGTATCGACGCTGCTGGAGGCCATGGCGCGGCTTTCCGCTGACGCCTATTTGCTGGTTGTCGGTCACGATAAGAGTCTTGAAAAGTACCAGGCCCGGGCGCAGCGGCTGGGACTTGGCAGCCGGGTTCGATTCGCCGGCCGCCAAGGGGACGTGAAGCCGTTTTACGGCGCGGCCGATGGCCTGGTGCTGCCGACACTCTATGATCCCTTTCCCAACGTGGCGCTGGAGGCAATGGCCTCCGGCGTGCCGATTATCACGAGCAGCAAGTGCGGTGCCGCGGAATTAATAAGGGACGGCGAAAACGGTTTCGTGTGCGATGCGCTCGATAGCATCGCGCTCAGCGAGAGGATGAGGCTGCTGGCTGACCGCGAAAAAGCCGAACGCATCGGCAAAGCCGCCCGTGAAACGGTCGCCGGGTTGCACCTCGAGACCATGTCGGACAAGCTGCTCGAGCTTTACGGTTCGCTGTTGAGCCGAACATGAGACCGCGAGGTCTTCATCGCGGTTAGTGCCCGCGACACCATGATGGCTTTGCCGCGCAAACGGGCGGCGCGCGCGGGCTGGCCGAAGCCGGCGGAAATACCGGATAATGCGCGACTCTCTCGCCCAAGCCGGACCAGCTATCACCGATCACCGGAAGGCGGGACATCGCGGAGGGGTCTTGGGCATCAATATTCTGCATACCGAGTGGTCGAAGGGCTGGGGCGGCCAGGAGATACGCGTGGTGGCGGAATCGGTGGCCTTCCGCGGGCGGGGTTACCAGGTGACGATCGCGTGTCAGCCCGATAGCCTGATACTGCCGCGCGCACAGGAGGCCGGTATTCCCGTGATCCCGCTGGTTCAGAAGAAGGGGCTGCGGCCGGCGGGCGTTCTGAAGGCGATGCGCATCATCCGCGCGCACCGCTTCGACCTGGTGCACACCCACAGCTCCGTGGACGCGTGGAACTTCGGCCTGGCGGCCAGGTTCCTCGGCGTGCCGGTCGTGCGCAGCCGGCACCTCAGCACACGCATCAGCCGCGGCCCGTTGTCGTATCTGCTTTACATGAAGCTGGCGGACCGGGTCATCACCAGCGGTCAGGCTATCAAGGACGTCATGGTCGAGCGCAACAGAATGCGCCCCGAGCGGATCGTGTCGATTCCCGCCGGGATAGACGAGTCGCGTTTTTTGCCCTCGGTTGACGCGTCCGGCGTGCGCGCGGAATTCGGCCTGCGCGACGGCGATTTCGTCGTCGGTATCGTGGCGGTGCTGCGCAGCTGGAAGGGGCACCAGTATCTCATCGAGGCGGCAGCGCAGTTGCGGGACCAGGGCGTTCCGGTCAAGCTGCTCATCGTCGGCGCCGGCCCGCAGGAAGGCAACCTGCGCCGGATGATTCATGAAAAAGATCTCGATGGCGTTGCCATCATGACCGGTTACCGCCAGGACGTGCCAGCCCTGATGAAGGCAATGCAGTGCCTGGCGCTGCCTTCGACGGACAACGAAGCCACTTCCCAGGTGTTGCCGCAGGCCATGGCCATGAAGGTAGCTGTGATCGCCACCGACGTGGGCGGACTCGCCGAGGTGGTTATCAACCACGACACCGGGTTGCTCGTGCCGACGCGCGACACGAACGCGTTGACGGCGGCGATTCGCTGGATCTACGAGCACCCCCAGGAAGCGCGGCAGATGGCAGAGAGGGGTTACGATCATGCGCTCGCGAATTTCACCTTCGATCGGATGATCGAACGCACCGAGCAGGTCTATCTCGATGTGCTGAAATCAAAGCAGCGAAGCCCGCGCTGATCCAGGCACGGCGAGATCCATGGTTCCGACAAACCTCAACATCCTGGTTATCAACGTCGCGCGGATCGGTGACACCCTGCTGACCACGCCGGTATTGCGGGCGATCAAGGCCGCGTGCCCCGACGGCCGGCTCGGTTGTCTGGCGCACCCGAAGCGGGTGGCGGTGCTGGAAGGACTGGAGTGGGTGGATTCGCTGGGAACGATTACACCGAAACGCGCCCGCTGGCGCGGGTGGTTCGGCGGCAAGAAATGGGATTATGCGATTGTTTACGGCCGTGACACACCCTTGATCCGTTATGCTGCGCGCGTGGCAGCAAAGGTTATCGCATTTGAACAGGACAGGGATGCCGTCAATCGGCTTCTTTGGCGCGCCGTGCCTCTGCCTCCAGACCGCACAAATGTGCACGTCGTTCACGAACATCTGCTGCTCGCCTCCGCCCTCGGCATCGAGACAGCCGATTACCGTCTTGCGTATGTTCCGTCGCCGGATGAGCTAAGGCGGGCGGAGGAGGCGATGCATCGGTTTCTGCCGGCGGGCGCGCATCCCCTCATCGGGTTTCAGGTTGCCAGCTTCCCGACCAAATCATACCGTGACTGGCCATTGGAAAGTTTCGCGGAGCTGGGAACACGGATTATCAAAAATTATCCGACTGCGCACATACTGATCCTGGGCGGTGAAGAATCGCGCCAGAAGGCGCAGTGGCTGGAGGCGCAACTCGCCGGGCAGGCGACCGCCGTCGCGGGCCGCTTTGACCTGCGCGGCACGGCAGCGCTGATGCGTCATCTGGACCTGTATGTAGGGGTGGATACCGGGCCGACCCACCTGGCGGCGGCCCTCGAGGTCCCGATGATCGGTCTGTATCATTGCTTCCATCGAGGCCGGCGGTTTGCACCGTTAGACCACAAACGGCTGCGAATCATAGACCATCCCTCGCCGGACAACCTGTGCACCCGGGACAGCAACATGGCGGACATTGCTGTGAACACGGTTTGGAAATATGTCCAGGAACTTTTAATTGGGAATCGTGTGACGGCGCCCTCGATCTGAATGGCCGCCACCGCGGGAAATTTTAATGAACAATCCATTTGTTGATAGAAAGTTTCGTTTGCCGCGCGTGTGGTCCAACCGCGAGTTGCGGAATTTCGGCCACTTGTTCACCGGAGACGTGGTGAATGTCAGTGGCTGGCAGGATCAGGACAAAGAAGGACAAAGCTACAGGGGCTATTTTGCCAATGCGGCCAGCTACACGATTACAAATTTTAAAACGGAGGCTAGAGGTTTCCAGGGTTATGAGAACGAAATATTTCTCGATTTAAGCAAGAATCTCCCCGAGGAATTGACAGGAAAGTTCGACGTGGTGTTCAACCACACGGTGCTTGAGCATATTTTCGAAGTGCACACGGCATTTCAGAATTTATGCTTGATGACGCGAGACGTTGTCATTCTCGTGGTTCCTTTTCTGCAGCAGATGCACGAAAGCTTTGGCGATTATTGGCGGTTCAGCCCGATGACGGTAAAGCGATTGTTCGAAGAGCAGGGATTGTCGCTTTTATACTTGAGTTTCAACAGCCACAACAAAGCTTCAATTTATATTTTTGCCATCGCCAGCAGGCATCCCGAAAGATGGGCGGGCAGGATTGGAAATGAATTCTCGTATGTCGATAAACGCCAGCCCGCGGACGGTTTCTGGCCGTATATTGGCTGTCACGTCATTTCCAATACCGGATATCGCGTAGGACGTGTGCTCAACAAGTTGCTGCGCCTTGTCGGCATCAAAATGCGTTAGCGTCAAGACATCAATAACAGCAGATTCAACCTGAATCCCGCCGATGGCGGTCAATTTACGACATGCGGATTCTATATATATTTCCTGAACCACTGCCGTTGCCGCGCGCGCGCGGGATCCAGGTGGCGCACACAGTGGCAGCGCTGGCGCAACAAGGTGTAACGGTGCAGCTCGCCTATGTTCCCTCGCATGACCGCGCCGATCCGCTGGCGGCGTATGGTGTGGAGCGGCCGGAAGCCGTGACGCTGGTGCCGTTATCGCGCGGCCTGTCCGCACCGTTTTCCTGGTTGCCGCTGCATTCGAACCGGTTGTTCTTCCGTCGCCTGTGCAACTGGCTGGAGCAGCAGGACCGGCGCGGGCGGCGTCCGGCAATGATCATGGCGCGGCATCTCAAGATCGCGCACGCACTGCTCCGTCATTTTCCCGACATTCCCATGCTGTACGAGGCGCATGAAGTCTTCGCCGATGTCGCG
>DATICK010000246.1:0-2522 GCA_035456865.1 Sulfuricaulis sp. | reverse complement strand
GATCGCGGGGCTGGCCATGCGCGACTATATCCAGCGTCACTTCTTGACCGACCGCAACCGGGAACAGCGTCTCGCTCAGCGCACCGCCACGATGCTGCACAAACTGTGCGCGGCCGACGTGCGTCGCGGCGTGGTCGAAATCGGTAGCCGCGTCGGTGAGGGCGGCGCCCATTTGCAGATCCTGCTGCGCGGATACGTCGGTCGCGGGTTCTTCACCCGCGCCGCGCGCCGCCTGGAGAAAATGCTGCGCTGCTCCGCCGCCACCGTGACACTGCACATCGAAGCACTGCGCGTGGATCAGCCGCGGCAACTCGAGCGCCTGCTCAAGCGTCTCGCCCCCTATGGCGATCGCGTCTCAGTCTGGATCGATGAGCGCGTACGGCCGCTGGTGTCGATCGACTCCTCGGTATTTCATCTGCTGCTGACGCGCGACTCGCACACCAGCACCCCTTCGGCCTGAGTGCCGGCCGTGGCGCCAATACGCCGGTTCCGCTGCAATCCATTCATTTCTTATTCTGGGCCCTCGCCATACTATCGGCAAAAGCATGATTGACGTCGCGGTGATGGGCTTCGTCATCCCGAATAGCGATGACAAGATCATGTAGCGATGCACTCGCCGGCAAACGCCAGTAGTCGATCGCAATCTGCGGGGCCGGAACGTTTTTGACGGAACCGCTGTCGATTTCCGCCAGATATTCTGTATATGAATTAATGGCCTCTTCTTCCAGGTAGCCGACGATACGGTGACATGTCTTCGGCGTTATCAAATACAGCAAGAAATACAAGTTGAACATCAGGCCTTGCACTATCAGTACTATCATCCGTTCTAACCACGTCGGTTTGGCAATTTTGACGAACGTCATCAGGTGCATGCGCTCATTTTCCGCTTCATCGAGCAGTGTTTTGATTTTACCGCGATCATTATGCATGGTGCGCAGGGATTTCATGTGTTGCAGCGCGCCTCCCACCATTCCGGGGATGGCTGCAACCGTCTCCAGCACCACCGCCCGGTGACCATAGCGCCTGGCAAAGAAAAGATCCGCGGGAACGCGCATCGCCTTAACAACCGCTAAAGCGATGTAATCAGAAATGGTTTTCGGCACATGGTGGGCAGTCATAAATCACAATACAAGCTTGCATGAGACGGCATAAGAATAATATCCCGCACATGACCCGACCGATCTTAAATTAAAGAAGAGAAAGCTTACAGTGAAAATTTATCGCCGTATGTACGAGATCGCACAGAGCGTCGTGGAGCGGGCAAGGATCAATGCCGTGACGTCACGGGTACTCATGAATGCCCTCCATTCCAGGGCATTCCTGAAGTGCCTGCTTCATTTCGGCGGCGCCACCGAACCGGCGTAGAACACTTCGCACTCCCCGCCAGGAAAGAGGTCCCTTCCCTGCTTGAGCAGCCTGACCGCTGGGCCGGCGAGGGACATGAAGATATTCGGCTTCTCCACCACCGGTTTCTGAAAGGGGCCATGTATTTTTTGCCGTACCTTGGCGCAGCCCTGGGCGTCGATCAGCGCCATGGTCACGTCATCGAACCGCTGGTTGACTAAATCAAGTCTTCCGGTCAGGGCAACCCGGTTCTGTTTCGTCGCCATGGCCACGTCCCGCGAATGCGCCACGCCACGCTCGACCTTCCAGTCGGAGACGAGTATCCGGATCTCGCTGCTGCCCTCCGATCCCTGAAAGATGCTCGCAAAGTTGTACCCCTTCGTGACCACCATGCCGAAAGGCCCGGCAAAGAAGAAGGCGCCCACGTCCACGAGGTTGAAGTTCTGGCTGGTCTCATACCGGGCGAACTCCAGATCGAGGTCGGCGCCTTTGAGCGTGAGGTTCTCGCCCCGAAGCGAGATCTCTCCCTCCGCGGTCTGCAGCATCTCGTTCACGGTCTTTCCCTGCAGCGACAGGTTTGCGGAGAAGTCCATCGGCCCTTCTGCGACCTTATTCGGCGACAGGGCCTTGAAGAGTTCCTCGATAGGCAACTGGGGCAGGGAGTAGCGCACGTGGTAAACGGGGACTGCGCCGGAAAAGTCCGTCTGGATACTCCCCGATCCCTGCGCGCCGAAGAGATGCATCGTGATCGGCTTGAGATCGAAGACCCCATTCTTCCCGTCGGCCGAGAACTTCAAATCGGACACCGTGAAGTCATTTTTCCGAATCTCCCCGCAGGCGAGTTCCACCGTGAAGGAAAGGTGCTTCAAGAAGTCTGAACTTTTCCCTTCCGCGAGCCGCAGGCGGCGCGCGCTCAGGTTGCAATTTACAGCCTCGAATCCTTCCCCGGACGGTTTGTCCAAATAAAGGAGCGTCGCGTCCGAGAGTGAAACTTTCGCCAAATTCAGAACGGGTAACATTCCTCCGGCTGCCTCCAATTTCTCGAAGTTGTACTTGCCGTCGTGGTCCCGCTCGATGGAGATCCTGGGCTGTTTCAGCGCAATCTTTCCGATCTGGACTTCCTGGTAGAGCAGAGGGAGGAGATCGATGCCAAGGCTGGCCTGCTTCGCGGAGGCGAG
>DATICK010000245.1:0-2533 GCA_035456865.1 Sulfuricaulis sp. | reverse complement strand
GTAGGAACCGGCGACGTAGGCAAGGAGCCCGATGCGTGTGAGCCCGAGCGCGTAGTTGAGCAGGTTGAACGGGAACAGCGGCACCAGGCGCACGAACGCGATAAAACGCCAGCCCTCCTGCTCCACGCCCTCGATGAGTTGCTTGGTCCAGCCGCCCGCCTTGCGATGCACCCAGTCGGAGGCGAGATAACGCGCAATCAGAAACGCTACGGTGGCACCCAGCGTGGCGCCGGTCAGGCTGTAGAGCGTGCCCCACACCGGACCGAAGAGCGCGCCGCCGGCGAGCGTAAGCACCGAGCCAGGCAGGAACAGCACGGTGGCGACGGCGTACACCGCCATGTACAGCACCGGGCCGAGCGGGCCGGCTTTCTTTACCCAGTCTTCGAGTGCCGCGACATTCAGCAGATCGCGATAGATGTAAGCAAGGGCGATCGCCGCGGCGAGTGCGGCGAACAGAACGATGCGAACAAGCGTTCGCCGGTTCATGGCTTGCCGCTCCAGTTACGGCGGTTGATGGCATAACCGGTGACGCGCCCGAGGAACGGCAGGATCAGCATGCCGGGCAGATCGGTGGCGATGCGCGGTTCGCGATAGTCGCGGATGCCGATGGTCATCCCTTCGTGTCCGGCGTCCGGCTGATCCTTGTAGGTGCCGAACAGGCGGTCCCACAGCGAGAGATTGAAGCCAAAGTTGCTGTTGGTTTCGTGATCCTCGATCGAGTGGTGCACGCGGTGCATGTCGGGCGTGACGATGAACAGTCGCAGCACGCGATCGAGCATGGCCGGCAGGCGCAGGTTGCCATGGTTGAACATGGACGTGGCGTTGAGCAGCACTTCGAAGATGATCACCGCCGCGGCCGGCGCGCCGATGACCGCGATCACGGCGAACTTGATGAGCATCGACAGCAAGATCTCGATCGGATGGAAGCGCGCGCCGGTGGTGACGTCGAAATCGAGATCGGCGTGATGCATGCGATGCAAACGCCACAGCGCCGGCACAGCATGGAACATCACGTGCTGCAGGTAGATGGCGAAATCGAGAATCACGACCGACGCGATGACCGCAACCCAGACCGGCACATCGTAATAGTTGAATGTGCCCCAGCCACGGCTCACGGCGAATGCGGCGAAGCCCGCTGCCGTCACGGGCAGGAGCAGGCGCACGATTAAACTGTTGAGGAATACGATGCCGAGATTGCTCACCCAGCGACGCAGTTTGGAAACGGTCAGCCGGCGCCGGGGCAGGGCGATCTCCGCCATGGCCACCACGGCCAGGATCCCGAAAAAGACCGTCAGCCGTATCCCCGTCTCGTTTTGCAGCAGTGCTTGCAGCATATAGGATCCCCGCCTATCCATTGATTGTCAGTCTTATTTAATTACTTGAATTTATACGCACATATGCTAATATTCAAGTAATCAATTGAATAATAGATTATAGAACTCGGATATGTCAAGTCAGAACCTGAAACAGCAGATTTACAGCCAAGTGGCGCGCATCGGGAAGGTGGTCGGGCATGGCCACCGGCTCGAGCTGCTCGAATACCTGGCGCAGGGCGAACGCACGGTCGAGGCGCTCGCCAAGCTCACCGGCCTGTCGGTCGCGAACACCTCGCAACACCTGCGGGTCATGCGTCACAGCGGACTCGTGGAGGCGCGCAAGAACGGCCTGTATGTCTATTACAGTCTTGCCGACGACGAAGTCGTCCGGCTGCTTTCCAGCATGCGTCGGCTCGCCGAGTCACACCTGGCCGACGTGGATCGGCTGGTGCGCTCCTATCTCACCGTCAAGGATGAACTCGAACCGATTCCGAGAGTGGAGTTGCTCGATCGGGCGCGCCGCGGCCTCGTGACAGTTCTCGATGTCCGCCCTCCGGAAGAGTTTGCCTCCGGGCATGTTCCCGGCGCGGTGAATGTTCCGCTCAAAGAACTTGAGGAACGGCTCAAGGAATTACCGCACGAACAGGAGATCGTTGCGTATTGCCGCGGACCCCACTGCGTGCTCGCCTTCGAGGCTGTGGCGCAACTGCGTGCGAAAGGGTTTCAGGCGCGCCGTCTCGAGGACGGTTTTCCGGAGTGGCGCGAGGCCGGTTTACCGGTCGAAAAGAGTGCCAAGAACCATTAATAAAAAGAAATTAACCGCCAAGACGCCAAGTTTTTGGGATTGAAATGTTTTGTTTTCATGGCGTCATGGCGACTTGGCGGTTCAAAATCATATTCATCCCCCTTATCTACGCGTCGAAGTACAGCATGAACTCATAGGGATGCGGGCGCATGCGCACCGCGTCGCACTCGTGCTCGCGCTTGTAGCCGATCCAGGTCTCGATCACGTCCTTCGTGAACACGTCGCCCTGCATAAGATAATCGTGATCGCGCTTGAGCGCATCGAGCGCGGCCTCGAGCGACGCCGGGCAGCTTGGCACCCTGGCCAGTTCCTCGGGTGGCAGGTCGTAGATGTTCTTGTCGAGCGGATCGCCCGGGTCGAGCTTGTTCTGGATGCCGTCGATCCCCGCCATCAGCATCGCGGCAAAGCCGAG
>DATICK010000244.1:0-6033 GCA_035456865.1 Sulfuricaulis sp. | reverse complement strand
GAATACCGAACGCCACCCGAAGGCATCGTGCAGCCAGCCACCGATGACCGGCGCGATCGCGGGCGCGAGCGCAAAGATCAGCATCACCTGCGACATGGCGCGCTGCGCCGCCGCTCCCGCGAAGGCATCACGGATGATGGCGCGGCCCACGACCAGCGCGCCGCTGGCCGATATTCCCTGGCCGATGCGCATCAGCAGCAGCCAATGGATGTTCGGAGCCAGCGCACAACCGATGGAGGTCGCGACATACACCGCCACCGATACAAGCACCACGGTCTTGCGTCCGTAGGCATCCGAAAGCGGCCCGTACACCAGCATCATCGTAGCGAACGCCAGAAGATAAAAGCTGAGTGTTTGCTGCAGCACCACCGACGACACGGAAAATTCCCGGCCGATGTCCGGAAATGACGGCAAATAAGTATCGATGCTGAACGGCGCCAGCATCGCGAGCAGCGCCACGGTGAACGACAGCCACAGGCCATGACGGTGATGAGCGTGATGGACTGATTCGTGCATGGCGAAACGCGGGTTTGACTTGCTCAGATGTGTGAAACGCGACGTTAGGCCGCGCGCCGATAGCTCTTCAGGAAATTCGCCAGCAGTTCGTGGCCGTACTGCGTGAGAATCGACTCCGGATGGAACTGCACGCCCTCGACCGGCAGGGTATTGTGTCGCACGCCCATGATCTCGCCGTCGTCGGTCCAGGCGGTGATTTCCAGAACCTCCGGGATGCTGCTGCGCTCGATCACCAGCGAATGGTAGCGCGTGGCCTCGAACGGATTAGGCAGGCCGGAAAAAACTCCTTTGCCGGCATGGTGGATCATCGAGGTCTTGCCGTGCATCAGTTTCTTGGCGCGCACAATCTTTCCGCCATAGGCCTGGCCGATGCTCTGGTGCCCGAGACAAACGCCAAGGATTGGAAATTTTCCGCCGAGTTTCTGAATCGTCTCCACCGACACACCGGCCTCATTCGGCGTGCACGGGCCCGGCGAAATGACGATGTGGTCCGGTTTCAGTTTTTCGATCTCCGCCACCGAAATCTGGTCGTTGCGGTAGACGCGCACGTCCTCGCCCAGCTCGCCCAGATACTGCACGAGGTTGTAGGTGAAGGAATCGTAGTTATCGATCATCAATAGCATGGCTAAACTCCGTGCCGGCCGTTGAGACCGGCGGAAGCGAGGGACACCGCACGGAAGATGGCGCGCGCCTTGTTCATGGTTTCATCCCATTCATTGCGCGGCACCGAATCGGCCACAATGCCGGCGCCAGCCTGGATGTAGAGCATTTTGTCCTTAATCACCGCGGTACGAATGGCGATGGCCGTGTCCATGTTGCCATTCCAGCCGATGTAACCGACCGCGCCGGAGTAAATACCGCGCCGCGTCGGCTCGAGTTCCTCGATGATCTCCATCGCACGCACCTTGGGCGCGCCGCTCACGGTGCCGGCCGGAAACGTGGCGCGCAGGACATCCACGGCGTCCATGTCCGGTTTCAGTTCTCCGTGCACATTCGAAACGATGTGCATTACGTGCGAATAGCGCTCGATGACCATTTTGTCCGTCACTTGCACGCTGCCCACCCTGGCCACACGCCCGATATCATTGCGCCCGAGATCCATTAGCATGATGTGCTCGGCACGCTCCTTGGGGTCAGCCAGCAGATCCTTTTCGAACGCCAGGTCCTCCGCCTCGGTCACACCGCGCGGGCGCGTACCGGCGATCGGGCGCACCGTGACCTGCCCGTCCTCGAGACGCACCAGGATTTCCGGTGAGGAACCGACAATATGGAAATCCTTGAGGTCCATGAAATACATGTACGGCGAAGGATTGAGCGTGCGCAACGCCCGGTAGAGATCGAGCGGGTCGGCGGCGAACGGGATCGTCAGGCGCTGCGACAGCACCACTTGCATGATGTCGCCGGCACGGATGTACTCGCGCGATTTCTCGACCGCAGCCTCAAACCCCTGTTGCGTGAAACCCGAGGTGAAATCGGATTCGCCGACAGTCTTTTTTGGCGTCTCCGTCCCGGCACGCGGAATACCCTCGCCCAGCTTTGCCACCAGTTCGTCCAACCGCGTATTGGCCTTATCATAGGCGTCCGAGAGCGCGGGGTTTACGTGGATCACAACGTAGAGCTTGCCCTTGAGATTGTCGAACACCACGACCTCGTCCGAAACCGTGAGCAGAATATCGGGCGCGCCGATGACATCGGGCTTGGCCATTTTCCCCAGCCGCGGTTCGATATAGCGGATGGTTTCGTAACCGAAATAGCCGACCAACCCGCCGGTGAAGCGCGGCAGTCCGGCGATTTCGGGAACGGTATAGCGTGCCTTGAAGCGGCGCGCGTAATCGAGCGGATCAGAAACCGTTTCACGCTCGAGCGGCATGCCGTCCTTTTCCACCATTACGTCATGGCCGGAGACATGTAATAGCGTGCGCGCGGGCAGTCCGATAATGGAATAGCGGCCCCATTTCTCGCCGCCCTGAACCGATTCGAATAAATAGGAATACGGCCCGCGCGCGAGCTTGAGATAGACGCTTAGGGGAGTATCGAGGTCGGCGAGGACCTCGCGCATCAGGGGGATGCGATTGAAACCTCGGGAAGCGTAGTTATCGAATTCTTTTTTGCTTAACGACATGAATCACCATGAGATCACCAGTTAAATAGTCAGACAGCAACACGGCAAGCGGCCCAGGGCCGCCACCAGCGCATGTCCGACCATTTATGTGTTCTGTGTCTCATGAGTGTCGATCAAGCATAAAGCCGCAGGTATTGCGGGACATCGGTCAACGAATCCACCACGGCGTCGGGAAGCGACTGACGGATATCGTGTCCGTGATTATAGCCATAAGTCACGCAAATGACAGGCATGCCGGCCGCGCGTGCCGCCTGCACGTCGTTGCTCGAATCCCCGACCAACACCCCATGTGCAGAATCGATGCCGAAATGTTCGCAGGCGTGCCGCAGCGGCAACGGATCGGGCTTCTGCTTCGGCAGACTGTCCCCGGACAACACCAGCTGGAAGTACTTATATAAGTCGAGATTCCTCAGCAGCGGCAAAGTGAAGGCCTCGGCCTTGTTGGTGATGCAGGCCAGTGAAAAGCCCTGGGCCTCGAGACGTTCCAGTGCCTCCACCACGCCCGGGTAAGGGCGGCTTAGATCGGAGACTGCCGCGGCGTAATGCCGGCTAAACAGCGCGAGCGCCTGCTCGTTGAGTTTGGCGTCGGGTTCGGCCTGCATTTCGCCGGTAAGCGCGCGCTTCACGAAGCGCGGCACGCCATTGCCGATCCAGGCGCGATAATGTGTCATGTCCCACGCGGAACGCTTCAGATCGGCGAGCATGCGGTTCGCCGCGGCAGCCAGATCCGGCACGGTATCGATGAGCGTGCCGTCGAGGTCGATCAAGACCATCTTCACGGTCAACGGAAAGGTCGCCATCTTTTTCGCCGTGGATTCCATCAGCCCTTGGCCTTGGCGAGTTCATCGCGCATCGCCTTGACGACCGAATTGTACCGGCTCGGATCGCCGGCCTTGGCCGCGCTGAAGATGGCGGAACCGGCGACAAAGGTATCGGCGCCGGCCTCGGCGATCTCGCGGATGTTGTCCACCTTCACGCCACCGTCGATCTCGAGGCGGATCGGGCGCCCGCTCGCGTCGATGAGCTTGCGCACCTCGCGCAGTTTGTCGAGCGAAGAGCGGATGAAACTCTGACCGCCGAAACCCGGGTTTACCGACATGAGCAGAATCATGTCGACCTTGTCCATCACGTACTTGAGATAGTCGAGCGGGGTGGCCGGGTTGAACACCAGACCGCACTTGCAGCCCGAGTCGCGCACCAGTTGCAGGCTGCGGTCGATGTGCTCCGAACCCTCCGGGTGAAACGTAATATAGGTGGCGCCGGCCTTGGCGAAATCGGGGATGATGCGATCCACCGGTTTGACCATGAGGTGCACGTCGATATCGGCTTTCACGCCATGCTTGCGCAGCGCCTCGCACACCAGCGGGCCGATAGTGAGATTCGGTACGTAATGGTTATCCATGACGTCGAAATGAACGATGTCGGCGCCGGAGGTGATGACGTTCGTTACCTCTTCGCCCAGTCGGGCGAAATCGGCGGAGAGAATCGAAGGGGCAATCTTGTAGTCGCGCATGGGGATATCAAACCTTCAAATAATGTGTTCGAAGTTATGCAATAACAAAAAAGCGCGGCCACGGATGACCCGCATCAAGACGCGCACTTTACCCGAAGATCGGGAAATTTTCAGCCTCCGACGCGATAGGCCCATCGCCGGCGTGCCTATGTTGCCAGTACGCGCTGAAATGAAGATTAACGCCTGGTCTGTCAGGATTTTTGCCGGCGCGTCAGCAACCAGCGGCTGATATTGCGCACGCTCTTGCCGATCAAACGCGCCGTGCGTTCGAGCAGGGTTTTCCGGTCACGCGCCAGCGCCTGCCGTTCGGATTCGGTGAGCAGTTCGGGCGCGTGGCTGCGTTTGAGCCGCGCGACCGCGACCCGGTCGGCCTCGCAGAATTTTCCGTACATCCACCTGGCCGCGAAGTTCCAGGGACGGGGCCGGCGGAAATGCGCGGTGAAATCCACCACATGCGGCTCGCCGTCGGCGCCGACGAGAATGTTTCCCCGGCTGCGCAGATCGCAGTGCGCCACCCCGAATTCATGCAAGCGGTCCACCAGGCGGTAGAACCGCTCGAAGAAAGACGGCGTCAGCCCGCCGGGCGGAACCTCGCGCGTGCTGATCCCGGGCACGTGCTCCAGCAACAACGCGTAACGATTCACGACACGCAGCAATTGCGGCACGCCGCGCGCGCCGTCCAGCTGCCGCAGCGCCCGCACCTCGCGGCGTACCGACAATGGGCCCACGAAACGCCGGAACCAGGGATCAGCCTGACTGAAATCCTTGAGCACCGCCTCCACGCCGTCCACCCGGATCAGCAGCACGTCGGGGCGCGACCCCCCGCCGCGCCGGAAGGTTTTCACCGCATGGGAGCGCAACTGTTCGAGTGAAAGATCTTGTAGCGAGGCCATACGACAGAGAATAATATGATCGTCACGGCAAACTCAATGCAATTCGCGGGAGCGCTCATGCCCTTAGCCATCACGCTGCATGTCCTTTCGGCAGTCATCTGGGTAGGCGGCATGTTTTTCGCCTACATGGCGTTACGCCCGGTAGCCGCGAGTCTGCTGGAACCTCCGTTGCGGTTGCCATTGTGGTCCAAGACCTTCGCGCGGTTCTTCCCCTGGGTTTGGACAGCGATAGTGCTGCTGCCCGCCAGCGGCTACTGGATAATTTTCATCAGCTTCGAGGGCATGGACAACGTCGGTCTGCACGTCGATGTCATGCAGGTCACTGGCTTCGGCATGATTGGCATTTATCTATATGTATTCTTCCTGCCCTATCAGCGGATGAATCGGTCGATCGGGGCCGGCGATTTTGCCTCCGCCGGAAAACAACTGGCTGTCATCCGCCGGCTCATCGGCACCAATCTGATCCTCGGCCTGGTCACTATCATCGTTGCCACCGGCGGAGCCTATTGGCTGAACGTCGACTGAGCTCCGGCTTTCATGACTTCCCTGCCAAACCGGGCCGCTGATCCTCAATCGGTATTCGGCGTATCAACGGCGCGTTTGTATGCTTGCCATCCATCCCGCTATCAGCGCTGCACGAGAGCTGCGATGCTGCGTGCGAGATGCCAAATAAAAAGGGCCCGGTTAAAGCCCCGGGCCCTGTTTGGGTTTTGACGATTTATTTTTGTGAACAGGATTCTTTCGAGAAGTAAATCGCCAGCTGCTTGATAATATCCTTGCTCAGCTGGTTAGTCGTCGCATGCATGATCGGTTGCGGGCGCCTGCCGTCCTGAAACTCCAGAAGCTGCGCTTCGAGATACTCGGCATTCTGCCCGCAAAGCTTGGGGATGAGGCCCTGCACGGGCGCAGCCCCTCGGGGGCCATGACACTGTTCGCAGGAAGCTGTTTTTTCTCCGCCAGGACGAGCGGTGTTTGCAGCGTGGACTGCC
>DATICK010000243.1:0-2534 GCA_035456865.1 Sulfuricaulis sp. | reverse complement strand
TGACAAGCACCAGCTGCCGGTGCTCAAGAAAACTCCCACCGGCCAGCCGTCCACGGCGGAGGAGGTGCTGCAGGAACTGGCGCTCGATTATCCGCTGCCGCAGCTGATTCTGGATTACCGCGGCCTCGCCAAGCTCAAGTCAACTTATACCGACAAGCTGCCCGAGATGCTGGACCCGAAGACCGGGCGCGTGCACACCTCGTATCACCAGGCCGTGGCGGCAACCGGACGGCTGTCCTCGACCGACCCGAACCTGCAGAACATTCCGGTGCGCACCGCCGAAGGCCGGCGCATCCGCCAGGCGTTCATCGCTTCGCCCGGTTATAAAATCCTGTCGGCGGACTACTCGCAGATCGAGCTGCGCATCATGGCGCACCTCTCGGGCGACAAGGGGCTCATCCACGCGTTTGCTGAAAACATGGACGTGCATCGCGCCACCGCCGCGGAGGTTTTCGGCGTCACGCCCGAATCCGTGAGCGATGACATGCGCCGCGCGGCCAAGGCGATCAACTTCGGTCTCATTTACGGCATGTCGGCTTTCGGCTTGGCGAAGCAGTTGCGGATCGAGCGCGTGGCGGCGCAGGAATATGTCGAGCGTTACTTCAGGCGCTACCCCGGCGTGCGCGACTTTATGGAACGCACGCGCGAGACCGCGCGCCAGCAGGGTTATGTCGAGACGCTCATGGGACGGCGGCTGTACACCGCCGAGATCAACGCCCCCAACATGAACCGGCGTCAGGCCGCCGAGCGCGCCGCGATCAACGCGCCGATGCAGGGCACAGCGGCGGATCTCATCAAGCTCGCGATGCTCGCGGTGGACCGCTGGATCGCGCAGTCGGAGCTCGACGTGCGCATGATCATGCAGGTGCATGACGAGCTCGTGTTCGAAATCCGCGCCGACACGGTCGATACCGCGCGCGATACGATCCGTCGCTCGATGAGCGAGGTGGTGACGTTGTCCGTGCCGCTGGTGGTGGATGTAGGCATTGGAGGAAACTGGGACGAAGCGCACTAGTTCCCTGAGCCACGGCTTCGAGCTTACATATAGACCCACGAAAATTGCGTGATGGGCTAAAAAACTTGTTTACAACGAGGTCATCGAAGGACGAACCTTTTTATTTTGAATGTGTCTATAATCGTCGCGGACGATTTGGATATCGTCCTGCCCTGCTCCACCTCCCTGAGCGGGGCGAGTCCCGGATGGACATCATTCGGGACATGTTCGGCCCCGGACACTCTCCCCTTGTTTCCGGGGCTTTTTTTGTGCGCTGCTTTTCTGCGTCCCGCCCCTTGTAAAGCCCCTGCCACTACCGCTGCGCTGTTCAAATGGCGTCCTCGGCTTCACATCCGCTACATATCTGTCGCGCTCCTCGCGTCTTGCGAAATTGTGCTTCCCGCAAAAAAACTGCCTGGATTTGACCCTTTAAATTGACCGGGAGACGGGCTCTTGGTATATAAAGCCGCCTTGATTTCCGCCCGAGCCGGGGTGCGATCCAGAAATCAAGGTTTCAGCCGTTTTTTCATGGGGGGTTTATGAAGAGCATCCTGTCTGTCGCCACCGCCACCTGTCTGTGGCTTGTTTTTGTTGCGCCGGTCCACGCCACAAGCGGCAATGTCGCGGCCGGTCAGGCCAAGGCGGGAATATGCGCAGGCTGCCACGGCGCGGATGGCAATGGCGGGGCCGATCCCACGTGGCCCAAGCTGGCCGGCCAGGACCCGGATTACATCGCCAAGCAGCTGGCCGATTTTAAATCCGGCGCTCGCAAGGACCCGATCATGTCCGGCATGGCGGCCCCGCTCAGCGCGACTGACATGAAAAACCTGGGCGCCTACTTTGCCAGCCTCAAGGCTAAACCCGGCGCGGCCCTCGATGCGCAGCTTGCCAAACAGGGCCAAAAGATTTTCCGTGGGGGCAACGCCAAGATGGGTGTCTCCGCCTGCATGAGCTGTCACGGACCTTCGGGGCATGGTATCCCGCCGCGTTTCCCCAAGGTGTCAGGCCAAAATACCGCTTATACCCAGAAACAGTTGCTGGCTTTCAAGGCCGGCAACCGCGCCAATGACGGCGAGACCATGACCCGCACAGCCTTCCGCATGTCGGAGCAGGAAATCAAGGCAGTCGCGGAATACATGGCCGGTCTGCACTGACGTCGCCGAGACAATTCTTCCCGCCCAAGTCTGAATTACCCGGACGGCAGTCGCTTTGCTGCCGTGCGGCGGCAGGTGCCGGCCTTCGCCCACCTGCGGTTCCCCCGACTGCCGTAATCCGTCCATGCCAACGATTTGAAATTCCTATCTATTACAATCGGTTAACTGTTCCCCCGGTGTGGCATGAGTATTGCTCCTACAGGTACTGAGAAACACGGAATCGCGCAACAGCAACAACGGATTCCGGGCGGCCCGAAAAGGGCGAAAGGAGCGAATCATGTTAAGCCACATCGTGAATCTGGTGAACGACTACAAAGTGATGCACGGCGCGCGGCCGAATGTCGTGTACATGAACGAAACCCATTACGGGTACCTGCGCGAAGAAC
>DATICK010000242.1:0-2476 GCA_035456865.1 Sulfuricaulis sp. | reverse complement strand
CATCACGTAGGTGAACAGGAACGCCGTCGCGATGATCATCATGATCATGCAGCTTTCGCGCGCGGCGCTTGACAGGATGTCTTTCATATCGCGCCAGCGATAAACGCCGTACACCAGGACCACCATGACCAACGAGCCGAGCGCGCCGATCCCGGCCACTTCTGAGGGCGTGGCCCAACCGCCGTACAAGGCCGCCATCACCAGAACAATGAGCGCGATGAACGGCAGCAGCCGCGGGATGGTTTCGAAACGTTCGCGCCAGCTGAAATACTCTTCGGCCTGGACTTGTGCCGCTTGTGAAGCGCTCATTCCGGCCAACGCCCGGCGCTTTTCGCGGGCGCTGGCGTAAATCACCCACGACGCGAAAAAAAACGCCAGCATGACACCCGGGATCACGCCGGCCATGAACAAGCGGCCGATGGATTGCTCGGTGATGATGCCATAGATGATCAGTGTGATGCTGGGCGGGATAAGGATGCCAAGCGTGCCGCCGGCGGCAATCAGTCCCGCGGCGAGTTCCGCCGAGTACCCGCGCTTGCGCATTTCGGGGATGCCCATGCCGCCGATGGCGGCGCAGGTGGCCGGACTCGAGCCGCACATGGCAGCGAATATGGCACAGCCGGTCACGTTCGCCACCCCGAGCCCGCCCGGCAACCGGTACAGCCAGCGATGCGTGGACTCGTAGAGATCAACGGCGGCACGCGTCTTGCCGATGGCCGCGCCCATCAAGATGAAAAGCGGAATCGCCAGTAGCGTGAAATTATTCAGCTCGCCATAGAGTGTCTGGGCGACCATGCCGATGTTGGCCGACGGCATGAAGATGAACATGAATATCAGCGCGACGCTACCAAGGGCGAAGGCGATCGGCACGCCGCTGAAAAACAGGAGAAACGCCACGCCGATGTAGAGCAGGCCGATTTCGAACACACCCATGCTATTCGCCCAGAACCTCGTGACGGGCGTGCGCGGGCGGATGCAACAAATCGTCCCCGATCTGGAGCAGGATTTGCAGACTGAGCATGGTCATGCCCAGTCCCATGAGCGCATAAGGAATCCATTCCTTGGGGGCCCAGGTGGAGCTGGTGACCCATCCGCCCACCCACGCCTCATGGAAATATTTCCAGACATAAACGGTGACAAACGCGCAGAACAACAGCGACACGATATCGCTCGTCAGACGGCGCCAACGATTCCACCGTGGGGGCAACAGCTCGTCGAGGACCTCGATGCCCACGTGGCCGCGTTGCATCTGGGTATTTGCCGCCGCCAGGAAAGTTGAACCGATGAGGAGAAAAATATTGAGTTCGAGGTTCCAGTCATGCGGATGACGGAAGACATAACGCGCCACCACCTCGAAGGAGATTGCCAGGGTGGAAGCGACAATCATCACCGCCGCCAGATAACCCAGCCAGATGTTGAACCGCTGTACAGCGGAGGCAAACAGATCCCAGACCTTGAGCATGAGCGGTTTTCCGGGGAACCCCATGCCGCTTGCGGCGACATGGGGATATCGGACCGGATGAGTTATTTCACCGATTCCGCCATTTCCATCAACTTCTTGCCGTCCGTGACCTTCGCCTCGAAGCTTTTCCAGGCGGATTCCCTGGCAAGCTTGCGCCACATATCGAAGGTTTTTTCGTCCATATCATGCACCGTGGCGCCGGATTTGGCGTATACGTCCGCCAGTTCTTTGTCATCCTGTTTGGCTTCATCCAGCGCAAATTTCTCCATCGAGGCGCCCACTTCCATCACCACCTTCTGCTGCGCCGGTGTCAGCGCGTCATAAGTGGCCTTGGCCATCAACAACGGTTCGAACATGAACCAGAAGGTCTTGTTGCGCGCCGTGGTCACGTGCTTGGTCAGTTCATTCAGCCGGAAGCTAATGAGAGAGCCGCTGGATGTCCAGACAGCATCGAGCACGCCGGACTGCACGGCACTGTAGGTCTCATTGGAGGGTATGTCGGTAATCGCGCCGCCCGCGGCCTTGAGCATTTCGTCCATCGACTTGCCGGCTCCGCGCACCTTCAGTCCCTTGACGTCATCCGGCACCAGGATCGCCTTGTTGCGCGAGGCCACGCCACCGGCCTGCCACAGCCAGGTGACGATCTTGACGTTGTTCTTGTCCAGGATCGTGGTCAGTTCCTTGCCGATCGGTGCCTGCTTCCAGCGGTAGCCCTGCTCGTAGCTGGTGAGCAGCGCCGGCATCAGGGTGATGTTCACCTCCGGAATCTTGCCGCCGGAATAGGCAAGTGGATAAAGCGTCATGTCGAGGGCACCTTTTGAAAGTGCATCGAGCTGTTCCTTCGCCTTGACCAGCGAGCCGCCCGGATAAATTTCGAACTTCAGCTGCCCGTTGGTGCGCTTCTCTACTTCCTGGGCGAACTTGCGCACCAGGCGGTCGCGGAAATCGCCCTTGTCTATCGTGCCGCCGGGAAACTGGTGCGAGATCTTGATGACCTTGGCATCCGCCGCCTGC
>DATICK010000241.1:0-8423 GCA_035456865.1 Sulfuricaulis sp. | reverse complement strand
ACCTGGACAGCGACGTGTGAAGTCACGTCCCCCTGCTCCTTGGCGGAGGCCAGACTGGAGACAACGCCTCCCGTGTCCACGACAAAATAGGGGCGATCCCCGATGCGCCCATCGCCATACTGGCGATCGCGCGTCAACCCGGGCACGTCGGCGACGAGCGCCGCGCGGCTGCGCGTGAGCCGGTTGAACAGCGTGGATTTGCCGACATTCGGCCGGCCGACGAGAACGACAACGGGTTTCATATGAAGAATTTAACCGCCAGAACATCAAGTTTCATGAATGATATATTGCTTGCCGTCTTGATGCGTGCCATCCATGACGCGCCCCCTGCGGGCGCGCTAAAGCGCGTCCAATTTTGCTCCAGGCAAAATTGTGTCGGTTCAAAATTAATTAATCAGAACTTCCCTAACTCTACTCCAGGCGCAACGCTTCCAGCGTGCCCGACTGGCTGCTGATGTAGAGCGTATCGTTGCTGGCCAGTGTCGGGGATCGAATGGCACTATTACTGACTCTGTAACGCGCCACGAAATGACCATCATCGCTCGACAGCCAGTGAACATAACCCTCGAAATCGCCGACGGCCACCAGTCCGTCCACGCAACGCGGTGCATTCAGCTGACGTGCGCGTAGCTGTTCCTGCTTCCACACGCTCGCGCCGGTTTGTTGATCCAGTGCCATAACAATACCGTGATCATCGGTGAGATAAATGTTTTTTGAATCCGCGTCCATGCCGGTATAGGTTGACACATCTCGCGACCACAGGATGCGACCTGTCTGCATGTCCACGGCGATGACCTTGCCCTGGTAACTTGCGGCATAGACTACATTACGCACGACAATCGGCGAGGCGTCGACGTCCACAAGGCGCTCCACTTCATTGCGTCCGTGAGGTTGGGCAACGGGCATTTCCCACAGGAGTTTGCCATCCTTGATCTGGATCGCGGCGATCTTTCCGGTTGCAAAACCGGCGAGCACGACATTGCCGACCATCACGGGCGCGGCCGTGCCATACAGGCTGAGTGGCGGTTCCGAGCGCTCGAACAACCATAGCCGCTTGCCGTCCACGACCGACAGGCCGGCAAGCTTGCCGTCCACCGACTGCACTACGACCACGCCGGCCTGGACCGCCGCCGGCGTCACCACCTGGCTCGACAGGGCACTAACCCATAACCGATGTCCGTCGTGACTGTCGAGCGCAATCACTTCGCCTTTCTTGGTGGCGATCACCACGAGGCCATTGCCGGCAGCCGCAGCGCCCGTCACCGGACGGTCGACACTCGATTTCCACAATTTTCTGCCACTGTCGGCGGCGAACGCCGTCACACGGCCTTTTGGGTCGGATGTATAAATTATGTTATTGTCCAAAGAAGGCCATAGCGTGACCGCCTTTTTAACCGCGCTGGCGCCGCTGTCCGCCGCCCAAAGCTTTTTCACGTGTTTTGCGGCGGGAATATCCTCGAGTTTCGCGGGTTCCTCACGCACCGCCTTGCTGCCACCGCAACCGGCGAGTAACAGCAAGGCGCAGAGAAATGCCATGCCGCTTTTCATGAAGACTTCTCCGATCCCAGATCATCGAGCTTCATGTTGAGCACCGGCGCATAAGGCGAACCGGCGGGAAGTTGTTTGAGCGCCTCGCGATACGCCGTGCGCGCCTGCTCGCGTTGTCCCTGTGCCAGATAGATGTCGCCCTTGAGTTCGGCATATTCGGCTTCGAAACCGGCCTGGTCCTTCACCTCGAGAAGCGCGAGCGCGGCCTGCTTGTCGCCGCTGTCCAGATCAATCCGTGCCAGCCGCAGGCGTGCGGCGTGCATCGTTGCGGCGTCCTTGGCGTGCTCGACCACCCATTGCAGATGCTTGCGTCCACCGAGAGCGTCGCCCGCTTCGAAGTCCATGCGTGCCAGCAGCAATCCGGCCATGCCGGCATAGGGCGTGGACGAAGAATCCTTCAGCAGCGACTCGCCGGACTGGCGCGCCGTTTCGAGCTTCTTCGAGTGAAAATCCTGCAGCATCCGGTCATACAGCACCGATGCAGTCTGGAGACGTTGTTCTGTGTAGTGGTTCCAGTAACGAAAACCAATGAGCAAGGCGGCGCCCAGCAGTACACCGAAAATTACGGAATTGCCGTAGTTCTTCCACCAGGCTTTAAGTTTGTCCAGTTCTTCCTGATCAGCGTAGGCACTCAAGATTTCTCTCCCTTTCCGGTCCTTTGTTTCAGAAAATCAGTCAATGCGTTCTGGGCGATCTGTGCTTGCGCCTCACTGCCACGCAGATCCTTGACGGCCACGGAGGCGTTGCGGGTCTCTTCCTCGCCCAGCAGCAACGCATATTGCGCTCCACTGCGATCTGCGCGCCTGAGCTGCGCCTTGAGACCACCGCCCCCGCAATTGCATTCGATCCGCAGTCCGGCGTTGCGCAGACGCTCGGCTAGCGCAAGGCCCTGCTTTTCGGCGACTTCACCCAGAAGCACCAGGTATGCCTGCGGCTGAGTCTCGGAATATTGGTTAGCCTGTTGTGCCATCAGTTCCGCAAGGCGCTCCATGCCTAGGGCGAAACCCGCCGCCGGGGCGGCTTTACCGCCAAGTTGCTCGACCAGCCCGTCATACCGCCCCCCGGCGCAGACCGTGGATTGTGCGCCGAGCCGTTCGGTCGTCCATTCGAACACAGTGCGGGTGTAATAGTCGAGCCCGCGCACGAGACGCGGATTCACGACGAAAGGAATACCTGCCTCGCGAAGGTAATCACCGAGACGTGCAAAATGCTCGCGCGACGCCTCGTCGAGATGGTCGTAAAGACTCGGGGCCTCCGCGATCACTTTCTGCATGTCGGGGTTCTTGCTGTCGAGGATGCGCAACGGATTTTTATCCAGCCGTCGCAGGCTGTCTTCATCGAGCCGGTCACGTTGCGACTCAAGGTAACGCAACAGCTCGCGCCGGTAAACAATGCGTGACTCGAGTGTGCCGAGCGAATTGAGTTGCAGGGTCAGCCCATCGAGACCCAAGGCCGTCCACAGACGCGCGCACATCATGATGAGTTCGGCATCCAGATCGGCGCTTTCGATACCAAAGGCTTCGACACCGATCTGGTGGAATTGGCGGTAACGGCCTTTCTGGGGACGCTCGTGGCGGAACATGGGACCGGCGTACCACAGACGCTGAATCTGATTGTGCAGAAATCCGTTTTCAATGCCGGCGCGGACGCAACCGGCCGTGCCCTCGGGACGCAGCGTGAGATTCTCTCCGCTGCGATCCTCGAAACTGTACATTTCCTTCTCGACGATGTCGGTCAGACTGCCGATGGAGCGCGCGAAAAGTTCGGACTTCTCGATGATGGGCAGACGAATTTCACGGTAGCCGTAGGCGTGCAACACATCGCGCGCTATGGCCTCGATCCGCTGCCAACGCTCCACGGCGTCCGGCAGCATATCATTCATGCCCCGTACGGCCTGTATGGCCTTGCTCAATGGAATGCCCTCACCCGGTCTGTTTGATGGGGAAGACCTTCTTGTCCGCCGGCTTGTCACCCGGCTGGTGGCGTCGCTGTACCTCGGCGCGGACCGCGCGCTCGATTTCGTCCACCAGCCGGTCATTGCCGATCTTGTGATCGGGCTTGCCGTTGATATAGAGCAGGCTCGGATCGCCGCCCGCCAGACCGACTTGCGCTGCCTTGGCTTCGCCCGGACCGTTTACGCAACAGCCGATGACGGCCACATCGAGCGGCTCCTTGATGTCTTCGAGACGCTGCTCCAGGGCATTCACCGTGGCGATCACGTTGAACTCCTGTCGCGAACAGGAAGGACAGGCGATGAGATTGATGCCTTTGCTGCGAACATGCAAGGCCTTGAGGATGTCCCAGCCCACGCGCACTTCCTCCACCGGATCGGCCGCGAGCGACACGCGGATCGTGTCGCCGATGCCTTCGGCCAGCAGCATGCCCAAACCGATGGCCGACTTCACCGCACCGGAACGGAAACCGCCCGCCTCGGTGATGCCCAGATGCAGCGGTTGCTCGATCAGCGCGGCAAGCTTGCGATACGCGGCCACGGCCATGAAGACGTCCGAGGCCTTGACGCTGACCTTGAAATCCTGAAAGTCGAACTTGTCGAGCATATCGATGTGACGTTGCGCGGATTCCACCAGCGCGTCGGACGTGGGTTCGCCATATTTTTTTTGCAATTCCTTTTCCAGCGACCCGGCATTGACGCCGATACGTATCGGAATGCCGCGGTCACGCGCCGCGTCCACCACGGCACGCACACGGTCTTCGCGCCCGATATTACCCGGATTGATTCGCAGACAATCGGCGCCCAGTTCGGCAACGCGCAGCGCAATCTTGTAGTCGAAGTGAATGTCCGTCACCAGCGGAACGGAAACCTGTTGCTTGATCCTGCCGAAAGCCTCGGCGGCTTCCAGGGTCGGAATGGACACGCGCACGATGTCGGCGCCGGCGTTTTCAAGAGCGACGATCTGGGCCACGGTCGCTGCCACGTCCGTGGTTTCGGTGTTGGTCATGCTCTGCACGCTGACCGGTGCATCGCCGCCGACCGCCACACTGCCGACCATGATACGGCGGCTCTTGCGCCGCTGGATGGGGTTCTCGCTGAACATCAGTTGTTCACCGCCTTCTCATCGCCGAGCGTAAAGCGTGCGACCTGCCCACGCTTGTAACGGCCGATGTCAAAATTCTGTCCGTTGAATTCTACCCGGACACCCTCGGCATTGCCCAGAAACACGCTGAACGGCGCCACCCCCTCGATGGCGATGCTCCGGCCGGCCGGCACGTTTTCGTACAAGAGTTTGTTGTCGCGGGCATCGCGAACATCGACCCACGACTCCTGTATGGCGCGCAGCACCATCCGCGACCGTGGCACGCCCGCGGGTATGTCCAGCGTTCGTCGCGTGCGGTCCAGGGCGCGGTCGGTATGTGCAGACGTTGCCGGGCTGGTCTGCTTGAGCGTTTCGGTCGGCGACACATTGAGAATCATGCCGGAAGCCGTGACTTGGCCGTTGGAAGGTGCCGAGTTCGTGGCGGGAACCGGTGGTACAGGCGTCATGATGTTCGATGTCCGCGCGATATTCCTGGTAACCGCTTGCGACGCAGGTTCCGTGACGACAGAGGAAGTCGCGGAAATTGTTGCCACAGACGTACCAGCGGTGGACGGCTGCGATTCGCTTTCAGGCGGGATTGGCGTCGCCGTCGGTACCATCGCCGGAGCCTGACTTGCCACGGCGGGCGGCGAACTTGGCGCTGTCGGGGTCTCTTCTTCGCTGCGCCACCACAGGTAAACCAGGCCCAGCACGATCGCCGCCACACCGAAGGTCGCCGCCTTGATCAGGCGGTTGCTACTCGTGATTTGCGGTGGCGGAGCCGACTGCGGCAACGAAATCGGCTTGGAAGGAATGGTGAGACTGTTGTAGGACTCAAGCACTGTTTCCGGTGACAATCCAAGCAACTGCGCGTAGCTGCGCAAATAGCCGCGAACATAGGTCGGTCCCGGCAGATTTTTGTAGTCGTCCTGCTCGAGGGCGACGATCTGTTTGGATGACAGGTGCAGGATCTGGGCCACATCTTCCGGCGCCAGACGCAATTCCAGACGCGCCTCGTGCAACAAGCACCCCGGACCGGACCGGGACGCAACGGTATCAGGTGATTTCGGTTTTGCGTTTTCCATGGCCTACTTCTTCTTGGGCGTTGACGCCGCGTGTAATTGCCCGGCTTCGGGCGACGTGGGGAATTTGTTGCGCAGCCGCAACGCGTAACTTGCCTCGGCATTCTTGTTGCCAAGCGCGCGCTCGATTCTGACTGCCAATAGCAGGCTCTCGGGCGTATCTTCTGCAGACTGAAAATAACGTTCGATGAATCCACGTGCGGACAGGCGATGTCCCGAATCCAGACTGAGCTTGGCCATCTGATAAAGCGCGCTAGGCAGCTTGGGATTGATACGCAACGCTTCACGGAAGTATTTTTCAGCTTCGGCCGGTGCTGGTTTCTTCATCAAACAGACACCGGCGTTCAGGTTGACCTCGGCCGCGTAGGAATAGAGCGCATCACCGGCCGCCGCATCGAAATGCCGCACGCCGGCGTCGAGCTTGCCGCGATCGCAGAGAAACGCGCCATAGTTGTGGTGCGCCGAAGAATTGCCGGGGTCTGTGTCGAGCGCTTTGCGAAAGTAACGATCCGCCTCGTCGTATTTTTTCAACCGCCATTGCAATACGGCCATGATGTTGTTGGCCTGCGAATTATCCGGCGCCTCTTTTAGGGCTTTATCGAGTTCTTCCTTGGCCACGTCCAGTTGGCCGCGTTGCAGGTAGTTGGCGCCGAGCATCACGTGGGTTTCGGCGCGATTGTTCTTCTTTTCCATGTCTGCCTCACGCTCCGTGGAGGAGGCGCAGCCCGCCACGGCCACGAGCAGCAGAACCATCACGGCGTTGAGAAAACGGCGATTCATTCCTGACCCACCCTTGCCGTAAGGCGCTGGCGGCGGCGCGTGCGGTCTTGCACCTGTCCGGCCAGCTGGCCGCAGGCCGCATCGATGTCGTCACCGCGCGTTTTGCGGGTGATCGTGGTGAGTCCTGCCGCGATCAGAACGTCGCGAAACCGGTCGATGACCGGTTTCGGAGAACGCTTGTAATGCGTCTGCGGAAAAGGATTGAAGGGAATCAGGTTCACCTTGGATGGCACGTCACGCAGAATCCGGACAAGTTCATGCGCGCGTTCAACGCTGTCATTCACGCCATCCAGCATCACGTATTCGAACGTCACCCGGCTGCGCGGCGAATCGGCGCAGTAACGACGACAGGCCTCGAGCAATTCCCGGATCGGGTATTTTTTATTCAGCGGCACCAACTGGTCGCGCAGCGCGTCGTTCGGGGCGTGCAGCGATACTGCCAGACTCACGGGGCATTCCTCGCGCAGGCGATCCATCATGGGTATGACGCCGGCCGTGGACAGTGTCACACGCCGACGCGACAGGCCGTAACCGTAATCATCGAGCATCAGCCGCATGGCCGGCACGACATTGTCGAAATTGAGCAAGGGCTCGCCCATGCCCATGAGTACGACATTGGTGATGATACGCTCGCCCTTCGGGTCCCGGCCCAGGGCGCGGTTGGCGACGAGCAGCTGTGAAATGATCTCGGCGACGCTGAGGCTGCGGTTGAACCCCTGATGTCCGGTGGAACAGAACGAACAATTCAGCGTACAACCCACTTGCGAGGACACACACAGCGTGCCTCTGTCCTCTTCGGGAATAAATACAGTTTCAATGGCGTTACCGTCGTCCAGCCGCAGCAACCACTTGCGAGTGCCATCGGCCGCGACCTGGTCCTGCGCAATTTCCGGCACGCGGATTTCGGCGACATCCTTCAGGCGCGCGCGCAGCTCCTTGCTCAGGTTGGTCATGGCGTCGAAATCGTCCACGCCGTACTGGTGAATCCATTGAATCACCTGTGTGGCGCGGAACGGCTTCTCGCCGTAGGCGGCGAAAAAGTCCTGCATCGCCTGACGATCCAGATTGAGCAGGTTGGTTTTCTCAGCGGCTGACAAAGCTATCCTCGGATGATCGCGACCTTCTCGGACAAAAAAAATACGGGCCCGGCCGCTTGGCCTTGCCCGGCCCACCTCTGGTGGTTTACAAAAAGAACGATGCAAGCTCTCGAATAAAAGAGACTTTTCGTCCGTTCAGGACCTATAGTGTAGCGTCTGACGACGAGTCAGACAATGAAGAATGGGGTATTTACCGCGAATAACAGGCGTTAGCGCCTAGCGCCCGAGGGCGAAGGGCGACTCCCTTCCGAGGCGAAGCTCCTTCGAAGGGAGTACGCCGGACCGTCACATGAGACAACGTCCATTGAGTCGCACCGGCCGCCGCGGCCGAAAGAGCATTCGCCTCGGGCGGTGACGGCCCCTACAGACGGGACCGGTGCTTCGCTTCCATCGGCAGACAGTCACCCTGCGCGCTGGATCCGGCGGCTAATCCCCGTGCTCATCCATCCAGGCCATCTGGATCGCCTCGAGGATTTTTTCGCCCGAGCGCTCGGGCTTGTCCTCGAAATCGGGCAGTCCCATCACCCATTCATGCAAATCGGTAAAACGGACGGTCATCGGATTCACGTCGGGATATTTCTCGCTCAGCGCAATGGCGATATCCCGGGTATCAGTCCATTTCAGCCCCATCAAAGCCTCCTTAGTGCTGCTCGGATACGAGATTGATCGTGTACTTGGGTATCTCGATGACCAGATCCCGATCCCCGACCTTGGCCTGACAGGAAAGGCGCGATTCGGGCTCCAGCCCCCAGGCCTTGTCGAGCAGGTCCTCCTCCTTTTCCTCGGCCGGTTCGAGGCTGGTGAAGCCCTCGCGCACGACCACGTGGCAAGTGGTGCAGGCGCACGATTTCTCACAGGCGTGCTCGATCGGGATACCGGCG
>DATICK010000240.1:0-10311 GCA_035456865.1 Sulfuricaulis sp. | reverse complement strand
GCTGTCGCCTCCTGCGTGGTGTTCGATGCCAACGGCCCGGTCAAGTCGGATTACCGTCGCTTTAATATCGAAGGCATCGAGCCGGGCGACGATTACGGCGCCATGACCCAGGCGTTGACCCGGCGCTACCGCAGGGTGAAGGAGGGCGAGGGCAAGCTGCCCGACCTGCTGCTCATCGACGGCGGCAAAGGACAACTGTCCGCTGCTGAAGCGGTGCTACAGGAGCTTCAGATCGAAGACCTGCGTCTCGTGGCAGTGGCCAAGGGAGTCGAACGCAAACCGGGCAAGGAGCAGCTTTTCTTGTCCGGTTCTGGCCGGCCCACTATACTGCCTCCGACCTCTGCCGGACTGCATCTGATCCAGCAGATCCGCGACGAGGCGCACCGTTTCGCCATCGCCGGACACCGGGCACGGCGGGGCAAGGCGCGCACCACGTCGACGATCGAACGGATTCCGGGCGTCGGCGGCAAGCGCCGTCAGGCGCTGCTCAAGAATTTCGGCGGTCTGCGCGAGGTCGCCCGCGCCGGGGTTGAGGACCTGGCTCGCGTGCCCGGCATCAGCCCGCAGCTCGCGCAAAAGATTTACGATGCGTTCCATGGTGAGGAATAAAAAGGGAAAAATTCCAACATGTTTGTCATGCCCGCGTAGGCGGGGTGAGGCGGTGCTTTCATGAACACACTTAACGTGTGTTCGCGAGGATTCCGCCTCACTCCGTTTTCGCGGGAATGACAATCCAGAGAGGTTCTTGGCGTTCTGGCGGTTTAAATAATAAATATGCTTCTAAATACCCCCAACATCCTCACGCTCCTGCGTATCGCGCTGATCCCGGCGTTTATCGTGGCGTATTACTGGACCTCCCCGTGGTCCCACATGCTCGCCACCGGGCTGTTCATCCTGGCCGCGCTCACCGACTGGCTCGACGGCTACCTGGCGCGCAAGCTGGAACAAACCTCGCCCTTCGGCGCCTTCCTCGACCCGGTGGCCGACAAGCTCATGGTCGCGGCGGCACTGGTCATGCTGGTGGCCGACCCGCGGGTGCAGGCACATGTGCTGGATATCCGCCTGTTCGCCGTGGTGGTGCTGGTCATCGTCGGGCGCGAAATCACCGTCTCGGCCCTGCGTGAATGGATGTCGGAGGTGGGCAAGCGCTCGCGCGTGGCGGTGTCCGTTTTGGGCAAGCTCAAGACCATCTCCCAGATGGTCGCCATCCCGTTCCTGCTGTGGCAGAAGCCGATCTGGGGTCTGCCGATCTTTCGCATCGGCGAGATCCTGCTCTACCTCGCCGCCGCGCTAACGCTGTGGTCGATGCTGAGTTATCTCAAAGCGGCCTGGCCCAATCTGATCGTCCCGCGCCAGAACTAAAACTTTTTTGAATGAATTCATGGTGATTCTGAATTTCGTTCGTTGGATTCATGAAGTAAAAATCCTCTCTGTTTCGACCTCAATGCTGTCGTTCGCCCTGAGCCTGTCGAAGCGGGTGAACGGCAAATCCAAAATCCCGGGGCTCTGATCCGTTAATGGCTCGACAGGCCTGTCCTGGGCGAGCCGTTCGGTCTTCGACAAGCCTGAACTGAGCGAAGCTGAAGGGCTCAGACCGAACGGTGAGTCGAAGCCTGCGGTGAGCCAGTCGAACCAGGCTCACCACGAACGGATTTGATCAGAATTTCCCTGGTGAACTCCGGCTTCGACTCCCGCCCAAGCGATGGCCATGTGGGCCTCCGCCACGCAAATCGGTGCAATCAGACGCCCAAAATCCTCAACAAGTAGCTAAACAACAAGGAGTTATCGCATCGTTGCTTGACAGTCTGTCCCCGGTCCTTACAATGTCGGTCCACTGCGGGAATAGCTCAGTTGGTAGAGCGTAACCTTGCCAAGGTTAAGGTCGCGAGTTCGAACCTCGTTTCCCGCTCCAGATCATAAAGGGGAGGGCACCGTCCTCCCTTTTTTTATCGGGCTACGGCTGGGTAGCAGAGTGGTTATGCAGCGGCCTGCAAAGCCGTGTACGCCGGTTCGAATCCGACCCCAGCCTCCAATTTCCTTTTATTTCTTTGCTTATCACCCCGGAATCGCCTATATAATCGCCTTGCCTTCCCGATGCCCGGGTGGCGAAACTGGTAGACGCAAGGGACTTAAGAAATTTGAGCACCCAGACGGGAAACCCTTGGGTGAATGGAGTCAAATTCGGGGAAACCTCAGCGTATTGAGACGGTGGCAACCCCGAGCTAAGTCTTGGACCGCTTTTTCGAGCGGTATGTTGGAGTCTGTGCGTGGCAGTTAGGGCACAAGAGACGGAGGTTTTTTAGCCTGTTGTCCTTGTTGTTCCCATTGATGTGGTCAAGCTCCAGTGGGATTGGCTGATCGAGCCATCGTGTATTCCGGCAATTAGCGCAGCGATGCTCAAGGATGCCTTCTCGCAACAGTCGATTTCTCAGCTTATGAGACTGAAGGGGCAGGGAGTTACTCAGATATTTCTCGATTGGCTGTTTCGGAGGAAGTATCTTGCCCTTGTTCCAGGCGTGACCAACAAAGTGCGATGTGTCGAGGTTGAAATGCCGGATCGCCTTTCTCAGCACATCGTAATTGCCACCGTAGGGGGCGACATCGAGAATCTGTAAAACTTGTCTCATGGAAGCACCCTTCGTGACTGCCTCCTTGAGCTGTTTATCAGAATATTTTCGTAGTTTCGCGCTACGTTCCCGCAGCATTCCAACACTAAGGAAAGTGTAGAGACTTGACGGCTCCTGCCTACGGCCCGGCAATTTAAGCCAGGCTATGGTAAAGGTAAAGTCCAGACCACAAATGCGTCTTAAGTACAACGCAGCGACGAAAGTCGTAGGTGGTATGAAAATCCCTTGGTGGAAACACCGTGCCGGTTCGAGTCCGGCCCCGGGCACCATAAGTTTTCCGCGAAGTATCAGCAAGATAATCTGAGTTCTTCCTAAGCCCCTCTAACATCAAAAATCCACAAAGGGGAGGAGCGTTAGTCTCGGAACCAAATCAAATCCCATTTCTCCCGCCGAACGGGCGCGGATGGTTTCTTCGCGCCCGCTCGGCGGGAACAGCGGGGCAGAAGGATGATCGCTGTCACTTAACTTCTCGCCGCCCGTCAGCTCTGCCTGTTATTCCTGCTCGTTTCACCCGTGCATGCGCGGGAGTATCGTGACCATGATGCCGCTGTTTCCAGACTTCGCTCCGGTTATCGTGGGAGGCAGCCTTGGCGATCGAGGAACCCAGGTACGAAGTGGTGCAGCGGCGGGGAATTGATACCGGCGTCTGGCGCGCCACACAAGCGGAGTGCATCCGATGCCAGCGATCACGGGCATGGCCTATGTGCCGGGCACGGCGCGCGGTGTGCTTTCGCGCATGCCGCGCCCCGGCGCCATCTGGCTGGTCCGGCAATCCGAGCTGCGCACATTGTCGGCTACACTGGCGGGCGCCGTGGTGGTCGACGGCGCGCCGTTTTCCCATCGCGACGAGCCCGAGCTCGCGCGCTATCTCGACCCGCATGCGCCGGTGCTCTATCGTTTCCTGCGCACGGTGGCGCAGAACGCCGGCGCACAGTTGCTGCGCGTGCAGGTCTGCGGCGTGCTGGCCCAGCTCGCGGGCGGTTTGCCACTGCTGCTCGGTCTGGGCTATCGCGTGTTTTCAGTCGACCCGGTGGTCATTCCCTGGCTTGCCGCCACTGTCGCACGCCTGGACAGCACCCGCACCGCCGCGCTCGCCGATGCCGCATGCGCCGCACGAACTACAGACGAAGTCCATTCACTGCTTACGGAAGACGCCATGACCGGCCTCTAGGCGCAGCACCGCGCCCGGCGTTACGCTTGGAAAGAAGCGGCAGCAAGGAGACCGCCACGGCGCAGCAGGATCCGCGCCGGGTCAATGCGATAGTGTTCCAGGGCAACGATGGAGTGCCATGCCGATTCCCGACTATCACGGCGGCAGTATCGTCAACCTGATGACCTCGCTCACCGGGGCCGTGGGCGGCAGCGCGCCGGCATCGTATCCGCCGCTGCGCGGGATCGACACCAGCGCCTGGCGCGCAAGCCGCCGCGTCGTGCTGCTGGTGATCGACGGCCTCGGCGATGACCTCGTGCGCGGCGCCCACGGCGCGTTCGCGCGGCATCTCGCCGGGCGCCTCACCTCGGTGTTCCCGTCGACGACCGCCACGGCCATCACCACATTTCTCACCGGCCTCGCGCCGCAGCAACACGGGCTCACCGGCTGGTTCATGTATCTCCGCGAGCTCGGCAGTGTGCTCGCGGTGCTGCCGCTCCTGACGCGCGGCGGCGGCACGCCGCTCGGCAAGGGCATCGACGCCGCCGAACTGCTCGGCGCCGCGCCTCTGTCGGCACGGTTGCCGGTGCGCATGCACGTGGTGTCGCCGCGGCGCATCATCCATTCCGATTTCAATATCGCCCATACCGACGGCGCGCGACGCCACGGTTTCGACACACTCAAGGAGATGTTTCAGACTCTCGCGCAGCTGGCGCGGGAGGGCGGCCCCGAGCGCCAGTACCTCTACGCCTACTGGCCGGACCTCGACCGTCTGGCGCACGAGCACGGCATCGGCAGCCGCATCGCCGCGGACCATCTCGCCGAACTCGACGAGGCGTTCGGGCATTTCCTGCGGCGCATCGAGGGCAGCGACACCACCGTGGTCGTAACCGGAGATCATGGCATCGTCGATTCCAACCCCGCGCAGCTCATCGAGCTCGATGCCCACCCGCGCCTGGCGCAGATGCTGCTACTGCCGTTGTGCGGCGAGCGGCGCGTGGCCTATTGCTATGTGCAGCCCGGGCAGGGCGCGGCATTCACGGACTACGTGACCAGCGCGCTCGGGCCCTATGCAGAATGTCACGCGAGCGTGACGCTGCTCGATCAGGGTTACTTCGGTCTCGGTGCGGCGCACCCGCGCCTGGCCGAGCGCATCGGGCACTACACCTTAATTATGAAGGACCGCTATGTGCTGAAGGACTGGTTGCCGGGCGAGCATCGGCACGCGCACGTCGGCGTGCATGGTGGCACCAGCGAGACCGAGATGTACGTCCCCCTGATTGTGGCGAGCGTGTGACGGCGGCGCGAAGGTTCAAGCTATTCAAGCGCTGCGTATGCTCCCTTTCTACCCGCACGGCGCCTTGATTTGGATGTTCCATAGGATGAAAACGACACTGTCCTGTTCGGTCCCGAAACCCGCGGCCTTCGGCAGCGCTCGTTGGATACGATACCGCCAGCATGGTGCCCGCGGTGGTTTCCTGATATCGGGAAACCGCCGCATCAGTCTGTTCGACGCCGTCGCGCTGGGACTCTGCGCGACGTGGCGGCAGCACCGCTTCGCCAGCAGGAAGGAAATGGGCCGGCTGCGATTCCCTTGCTTATGGATCCTCATGTTCGCGGCGCTGCCAGGTTGCGGAACGCTTCCTTCGGGGAGCGGTTGGGGCGAGAACGCCACCATTGCGCCCGGGTGGGATCGGGTACGACAAGCCGCCGTCGGCGCCGCGCGCGATCCGCTGGTTTGGGGGCCACTGCTGGGTGCCGCCATGCTGCAAGTCGATGACTGGGACAAACGCATTTCGGATTGGGCGAGCGATCACACGCCGGTTTTTGGGTCTCAGCAATCTGCCAAGGACTGGAGTAGTGACCTGCGCACGGCCTCGAAGGTGGCCTATCACGTAACCACACTGGCCACGCCTAGCGGCGAAACACCGGGCGATTGGCTCATCAACAAGGCGAAGGGCTATGCAGTGGGTGCGGTGGCCATCGGAACCACCACCTCCGTGACGGGTTATTTGAAATCGGAAGTCGGCCGCGAGCGGCCGAACAATAAAGATAACGAAAGCTTTCCCTCAGGGGATACATCGAAGTCGTCGATTTATACGCGGCTCGCCTCGCGCAATTTGCGGTCCATCGATATGTCCGCGAACGCGCGCGATTGGAGCAATATCGGGCTCGGAGCGCTAACCGTCGGTACGGCTTGGAGCCGCGTCGAGGCGAAGGCCCACTATCCGTCGGATACCCTCTTTAGCATTACGCTCGGTAATTTTTTCGGCGCGTTCTTCAACGACGCATTTCTCGGGCTGGACAATGAAACAACGGCCGTCTGGTTTGAACGCGACCGCGACGCCGTGACACTGCGTTTCAGCATGCGGTTCCCGTAAAGTGCGCCCAAGCGGAACGCGCCAAAAGCGGCGCCCCCTTTAGCTCCACTCGTTGAACGGTCGCCGTCGTGCGAAGTGACTGGCTGCTTCTGTGCTGAACGAGTGACCGGAACTGGAATACAGCGACCGGCCGGGAAGGTGCCGCCGGTTCACCCCGGCGAAATCCTGCGGGAGGAGGTGCTGCCCACCCTTGGCCTGAATGTGACCGAGGCGGCGCGGGCGCTTGTCCGCGTCGCTTTACTGCGAAACTGACTCGCGTCATGATTCGCCGATGAATCCCGCCCCCAGCAACCCATCACCGAGCAGTCCCGCATATGGAACAGGGCCACTTGAAGATCAAGCTCACGGAGACAGATAACAATGTTGTGGAAAGGGCAAAAACAAAGCGAGAACGTTGAGGATCGCCGCGGTATGACGGTGGCAGGCGGTATCGGAGTCAGCGGAATCGGTATTGTGGTGATTGCCCTGGTCGCGATGTTCTTCGGCGTCGATCCGATTGAGCTGCTTCAGAACGTGACAACCACGAATATCCCGACGACTTCATCCACGGCGCCCGTCGAACATTCTGCGGTGGAAGAGGAGCAGCGCCAATTTGTTTCCGTGGTGCTCGCCGATACGGAGGATGCCTGGCACGCCATATTCCGCCAGATGAACCTGACATACCGCGAGCCCAAGCTCGTGCTGTTCACCGGCGCCGTGGAGTCGGCCTGCGGAATGGCCCAGACGGCTGTCGGCCCCTTTTACTGCCCACAGGACCAGAAGGTTTATATCGACCTGGACTTCTATCGCGAACTCCGCGACCGCTTTCATGCGCCGGGGGATTTCGCGCAGGCCTACGTCATCGCGCATGAGGTCGGGCATCACGTGCAAAACCTCCTCGGCGTAATGCCGAAGGTTCAGGAGGCGCGCCAGCGCGCGGATGCGCGCGACGCCAACGCCCTGTCGGTAGGGCTGGAGCTCCAGGCCGATTGTTTTGCCGGTGTGTGGGCCCACCACACCAACCAGACGAAACACATTCTCGAGGCCGGCGATCTGGAGGAAGGGCTCAACGCCGCCAGCGCAATCGGCGACGATCGCTTGCAGCGGCAGACACGCGGTTATGTCAGTCCGGATTCATTTACCCACGGCAGTTCCGTTCAGCGCGTCAGCTGGTTCAAACGCGGTCTGGCGAACGGCGATCTTCGCGCTTGCGACACGTTCGCCGCCGCCCAGCTCTAATTTGACGCCGTATTGAATCCAGCGCAGTAAACTACCCTACATCGAGGGTCGAGAGTGAAATAAATCACGATATAGTTGCTCCGAAGCAGGTTCTGCGCCGATTCAAATTCGGCGGGGCATCAGTGATAACCCGCGTATAGGAGCGCCAGTGAAGAAGCAGACAAAGCTTTTGACAATAGTAACATTTACGTTACTATAATAAATGCCAGCCCTGAAGGTTGTCGAATATCTGGAACAGGACGGTTCCTCACCCTTCGGCAAGTGGTTCACGCGGCTCGACCCTGCCGCTGGCGCAAAGGTGGCAACTGCCTTGTATCGAATGGAACAGGGCAATCTTTCCAACGTGAAACCGGTAGGCCAGGGCGTGGCGGAATACCGAATCGATTTCGGTCCGGGCTACCGCATCTATATCGGGCAGGACGGTGAAACGCTGATCATCCTGCTTGGAGGCGGTTCAAAGAAGCGCCAGAGTGTGGACATTCAACTCGCTCGATAACGCTGGCGCGAATATAAAGCGCGCAAAAAGAGGTGATCCCGATGCCCATGACACGCAGATTTCGTAAGACAGTATGGACGCGCGCGCAAAACGACGCGCGTTTCCGCGCGGCAATGCTGACCGAGGCAATCATCGAGCTGCTGGCCGGCGATCTCGATGCCGGAAAGGCAATGCTGCGGGACTATGTCAATGCCACTATCACATTTGACGGTCTGGCGAAGAAAACTGGCCTACCCAGCAAAAGCCTGCAACGCATGCTTGGCCCGCGCGGTAATCCCACGGCCGAAAGTCTTATTGGGGTTATCAAGGCACTCCAGGCGTCTGAACGTATTCGGTTCGTGGTGAAGTCAACCAGGCGCGCCGCCTGAAGGTTACTCGCCTGATACTGACAGGTCATTATCCCCGCTAGCGCGGGGAATCCATCTCCTCCGGCACCATCAGGAAAAGCTGGAGATGCCTGACGGTGCGATCGTCGAGATTGTCGTCTGGCGCCGGTCCCGTCCGACATCGGACCGGCCGCATGGTTTCAAATATCGGCTTTACTTCGGACGCGGCGGAACATGTCTGGTGCGCTACGACAACGAAGCAGGGAAGGGCGATCATCGGCATGTTGGCGGGCGGGAGCGACCTTATCGTTTCGTGTCCGTGCGCCGGTTACGCGAGGATTTTTGGGCGGATGTCATGAGACTCGGAGGTTACGATGCGTCGGAAGAAAAAACTTAGCGTAGGTGTCGGGACAATCAAGGAATCGCTCGACCGTTTTGAGTCGGTGTGGAAGCGCGCCGAGCGCGGCGCCCGTGTCACGCCGGAATATCGGCTTACTTTTTCAAGCCTGCCGCAGTTGCTCAAAGAGCTCTCGCCGGCGCGCTGGGCGCTGCTCGAGGCACTGCGCGCGGAAGGAAAGATGACTATCTACGCGCTCGCCAAACATCTCGGACGCGACTACAAGAATGTTCATACCGATGTTTCCCGGTTGATGGAGTTTGGTCTCATCGAAAAAGCCAAAGACGACCGGGTATTCGTTCCTTGGAATGTGATCGCCGCCGAGCTGAGGCTGGCGGCGTAGTAGCCGGCCGATTGAACTCGGAAGTTAATGTATGGCGGGTTAGCGCTGGTGTTTGGCGCATAACCCGCCGAATGAACTCGGCCTGGCAGGTTGGGGTGAACATCGCGACAAAATCGCCGGGGTGAGGCGGGGTTGTCGCGAACATATTTAACGTATGTTCGCGCCGACGAACGGGTGCAACGAATCCTGTTGCACCTTGGGCGCGAACGTTGGACAGCCGCAGGCTGGCCCGGAGGGTGGAGTCCAGGGATGGACTCCAAAAGCCCAACATTGCGTCGCCCTGTGTACCCCCAAGGTTGGGGTTCATTTCATTCGCCCCAACCTACGGGCTATAGACCGACCAGTTCGGCGTGAATCCCTTGCTTGTTGACCCTGGCCAGTATGTCCATGGCCGAGGTGCAATTCGGGTTGTAGGCCACCAGCATCATGTGTTCCTTGCCGGTGGGCACGCTCGCGCTGATCACGCACTCGTCCTCGCGCACCGTATTCTCGAGCTTCATCAGCGCGTCCCGGGGCAGGGTTTCATCGATATGAATCATCACATCAGCGATGGGAATATCCATGGTTGTCACCTCCTTGCGGTCCCGCGATGCAATTAAAATAAATCTTCCGGCGCACGCGAACAAATAGAATATATTTATTTCCCGTCCCCAATTACCACATTATTCAAGGGTGAGTTTCAGCGGGAACCAAAAGAATGAACAAAACCTTCTGCGTTTACATTGTCGCCATCAGACGCAACGGCGCCTTGTATGTAGGGGTAACTTCCGACCTGCCGCGCCGCATCTGGCAGCACAAACAAAAGGAAGTCGCCGGATTCACCGCGAGGTATGACGTCGACAAGCTCGTTTACTACGAGGCCTGTGAAGCCGCCGAATCGGCCATACAACGCGAAAAGCAACTGAAGAAATGGAGCCGTAGTTGGAAGTTGCGGCTCATCGAAGAGAAGAACCCTGATTGGCGGGATTTGTATGAAGAGATTGTTTAAAGCCTGGATATCAGCAGAAGCTAAACCCCTAGATTGAATCCCCGCTAACGCGGGGATGATAATCAAAACCTGGACCCCCGCCTTCGCGGGGGTGACAAGCTCTTTTGATAGTCATGCCCGCGTAGGCGGGGTGAGGCGGTGTTGTCGTGAATGTCCGGTGGACATTCACGCCGCCGAACGGGTGCAACGAGTTTTGGTGCACCCCGGGCAGCAACAGGCTTTACATGTAGACTCTCACCAAAGGTTGTCATGCCCGCGTAGGCGGGCATCCAGGCTTTACATATAGATTCTCACCTTGCCGTTGCTTCCATCTCCTCCGGCACCACCTCCAGCACCATCCTCCGCGTCCTGCGCAGCAACTCCAGCCGCACCGGCTCGCCGAATG
>DATICK010000239.1:0-5719 GCA_035456865.1 Sulfuricaulis sp. | reverse complement strand
TATCAAGCCGGGATCAACCACCTATAATCCGTCCGTCGACAAAGGGCGGATTTCGACCGCGTCGGGGCTACGCCAAAATATACTCAACACCGGATAACCATTCATGGCCAGTGTACCAAGCCGTGCTTTGACCAACGGGCGGCTGTATCGCCTGTTTCCTTTTCTGAACTGGATCGGCGAGCTGCGGGACAGCAAGGTTCTGCGCTCCGATCTCATCGCCGGGATCACCGTGGCGCTGGTGCTGGTCCCGCAGTCCATGGCCTATGCCCAGCTCGCCGGCCTGCCCGCCTACTACGGCCTGTACGCCGCCTTTCTGCCGCCGATGGTGGCGGCGCTGTTCGGCTCCTCGCGTCAACTTGCAACCGGACCGGTGGCGGTGGTTTCACTGCTGACCGCCGCGGCACTCGAACCCATCGCGGCCAGCGGAAGCCCGGGTTACGTGGCCTATGCCATCACCTTGTCGCTGATCGTCGGCCTGTTTCAACTCGGTCTCGGGCTGCTGCGGCTCGGCGTAGTGGTGAACTTCCTGTCGCATCCGGTGATCATCGGCTTCACCAACGCCGCCGCGATCATCATCGCCACCTCGCAGCTCGACAAGATATTCGGCGTGCGCGCAGACAAGGCCGAGCACCATTACGAAACCGTGTGGAACACCATTGCCGCCGTCCCCACGCAGATTCACTGGCCCACGTTCTTGATTGCCGTGGGCGCCTTCGCCATCATGATCCTTCTGCGTCGCTTCAATCCACGCATCCCTAACGTGCTCATCGCCGTGGCCATCACCACAACTCTATCCTGGCTGATCCAATTCGAGCATCTGGAGACGGTAACGCTCGACCAGATCGGGAACAAGTCCGTGCAGGAAGTGGTGCGCGATGAACTCGCCCTCAAGCGCGAGATTCCGGAACTCGACAAGGCGATTGCTGACGCGGAAAAGACCTACCAGGTGGCGCATAAACAGTTTGGCACCGACGACTCGCGAACCCTGCTCGCCCTGCACTTGTTTGACACCCTCAAGCTGAAGCGCGATCGCCGCACCAAGACCGTCAAAGCCGACATCGAGGAAATCAAGAAGATCCGTTTCGACCATGTCGCGGGGCCGGATGGCGCAACCGGCAAGTTCTACCTGCATGGCCACTTACCGGAAGGCACCGAAAGCGACGGACGTCTGTGGCGCATCCGCAGCGTGGACGGAGAGAAACTCGTCATGAACGGCGGCGGCAACGTGGTCGCCAACGTTCCCAAGGGTCTGCCGTCCCTGGCGTTGCCGAAGTTTGACATCGGCGTGATGTTGCAGTTGCTCTCCGCGGGAATCACCATCTCGCTCATCGGCTTCATGGAAGCGATATCGATCGCCAAGGCCATGGCCACCCGCACTCGTCAGAAACTCGACGCCAACCAGGAGCTGGTCGGCCAGGGCATCGGAAATATTATCGGCAGCCTGTCGCTGAGCTATCCCACTTCGGGTTCATTCTCGCGCTCGGCGGTAAACATCGGTGCCGGCGCGATCACCGGCTTCTCCTCCGTGGTGACCAGCGTGATCGTGGTGGTGACGCTGCTGTGGCTGACGCCGTTGCTATACCACCTGCCGCAAGCCACGCTCGCTGCCGTGATCATGATGGCAGTCGTGGGTCTGATCAACGTCAACGCCGTCAAACATGCTTGGCAGGCCAACAAGCAGGACGGCGTCGTCGCCGTCGTCAGCTTCGTGCTGACACTGGCCTTCGCCCCGCACCTGGACAAAGGCATTCTGATCGGCGCCGGCCTGGCCTTGATGATGTATCTTTACCGCACCATGCAGCCGCGCATTTCGGTGCTGGCGCGCCACGCCGACGGCACGCTGCGCGATGCCGAGATGTTCGGTCTGAAGGCCTGCGAAAACATAGCGGTCATCCGTTTCGACGGCTCGCTGTACTTTGCCAACACCAGCTACTTCGAAGACAGGGTTCAGGAGCGCATCGCCGCCAAACCCGACCTGAAATACGTGATCGTCATCGGCGAAGGCATCAACCAGGTCGACGCCACCGGCGAGGAAATGCTGTCGCACCTCGCGGAACGCCTCGACAAGGCCGGCATCCAGCTGCTGTTTACCGGTCTCAAGAAACAGGTTCTGGATGTGTTCATGCGCACTGGATTGTACGAGAAACTGGGATCGGGGCGCTTCTTCCGCACCGAGGATCAGGCACTGGATCACGTCTGGAAGGCGCTCGGCAATAATCATGAAGTGGACTGCCCGCTCAACATCGTGTGTCCGGTGATGCCACCGAAATAATC
Source organism: Sulfuricaulis sp. (assembly GCA_035456865.1). Lineage (GTDB taxonomy): Bacteria > Pseudomonadota > Gammaproteobacteria > Acidiferrobacterales > Sulfurifustaceae > Sulfuricaulis. Next base: position 3,445 of record DATICK010000239.1, on the reverse strand, counting down.
GTGAATTGAACTATTCGGGCGTCGATATTCGTCATTTAAGACAGGTACCGCAATGATGTTAGAATCGATACTCCGCATGGCGATGAGGCGTGCAATCCTTGGCTGATATATCTGTTGGGGCGTCGGTTGACCCTCTGTTTTTCCTGATTCCACTAAACGAACCTGATTAAATACCCGCCATGAATCAGCTTGCCGTTTCCGATCGCAGTACCTTCTGGCAGCGCTTTTTTCCGTTTCTGCACTGGTGGCCGCAGGTCAACCGGCATACTCTGAGAAGCGACCTGATCGCGGGATTGACGGTTGCGCTTGTCGCCATCCCGCAGTCCCTCGCCTACGCGCAATTGTCCGGGGTACCCGCCTATTACGGACTGTACGCGACACTCATACCCGTCATCGTCGGCGTGCTGTTCGGCTCATCGCTGCTGTTGTCCACCGGGCCAGTGGCCATGACGTCGCTGCTCACCGCGGCCAGCATCATGCCGCTCGCCACCTACGGAACGCAGCAGTTTTATGCCTATGTCATCCTGATGGCGCTCCTGTCTGGTCTGGTCCAGATCGGCCTGGGGCTGGCACGCATGGGCGTGCTGCTGAATTTTCTGTCCTATCCGGTCCTGCGCGGCTTCATCAACGCCGCCGCCATCATCATCGGCTTATCGCAGCTTCCGCCGATGCTCGGTTTGTCGCTGAAAAACACCCAGCATTTCATGACCGATATTCTGCACGTCATCGAGAACATCGACGCCATGCATCTCGAATCACTGCTCTTCGGTCTGGGCTCGCTCGCGCTGATGACGCTGCTCAAGAAATTCGCGCCGAAACTCCCCGGCGTGTTGATTGTCGTCGTCCTGACCACCTTCATCAGTTACGCCATCGATTTCGAAGGGCTCGGCGGCCGCATCGTTGGCGTTATCCCGCAGGGACTTCCCGGCCTCAGCATTCCGCCGATAGACTGGAAAGCCAGCATACACATGCTGCCGACGGCTTTCGTGATCGCCCTCATCAGCTTCATGGAGGCCATGTCGAGCGCCAAGATCATCGCCATCAAGACGCGCACCCATTGGAACGAAAACCAGGAGCTCATTGGACAGGGCTTGGCGAAAGTCACGGCGGCCTTCAGTCACGCCATGCCCGTCAGCGGTTCGTTTTCCCGTTCGGCGCTGAACCTCGCCGCCGGTGCCAAAACCGGCATGTCGTCCATCTTCACGGCGCTTGCGGTGCTGCTTACCTTGCTGTTCTTCACGCCGCTGCTGCACCACCTGCCCAAGCCGGTGCTGGCGGCCATCATCATGATGGCGGTCATCGGCCTCATCAATATCAAAACCATCAAGGAATCCTGGATAGCGGGCAAGCCGGACGGCATCGCCGCCGTAATCACGTTCGTCGCCACCCTGGCGTTCGCCCCGAACATTCAGAACGGCATTCTCACGGGCATTACCCTGTCCCTGATACTGTTTCTTTTCCGCACCATGAAACCGCGCATCGTCCTGCTGGGTCTCGACAAGGACGGCATGCTGCGGAACGCCGAGCGATTCAACCTGCCCAAGCTTCACCCGCAAGTGACGGCGATACGGTTCGACGGCCAGCTGTATTTTGCCAACGTGAATTATTTCGAGGAATCGACGCTGTTTCTCGTCAGCCATGATCCGGATCTGAAATACATCCTGGTGGTGGCGAACGGAATCAACGGATTGGATGCCTCGGGTGTGGAAATGCTGAAAAATCTGCTGGACAGACTGAGCCAGAATAAAATCGCGCTGGTTTTCTGCAGCATCAAAGGTAACGTGATCGACGTCATGCAGCGAACCGGATTGGTCGACAAGATCGGCCAGGACAACATTTTTGCCTCCGAGGACGCGGCGCTGAAGGAAATCACGCGACGCCTCGCGCGCGCCGAGACGAACGCCGGGGAAACGCACGACATACCTCAAGCGCCCGTGTAAGCGTAGGGGCACCAGGCCGTTTCTCGCGGCCGCAAAAAGAAAAAGGGGATGAACAACTTGTTCATCCCCTTTTCTCTTGCCGCCTCGGCAGCCAATTTATCAGTCCGTGGCCGTAGCCTCTTCGAGCACCGCGTGCTGTCGCTTGTGCTCGCGCATGCCCTGCAACAAGGCGCGCAGCACGATTCCCGCCCCCAGCAACAGTGCCACAACCATCACGCCGAAGCTGACGTTCTTCAGAAGCTTCGCCGTCTCCGGCGCAAGCGTCGCAATAAGATTGAGCTCGGACAGGTAGACCGGGATCACGAGGGCGCGAGATATCAGTACCGTGAGCATGATGACACTCATCACAACCTTGATCATGAACGGTTTGATGTAAGTCGTGCCGATGGCGCCCAGCTGGATGCCGAACAACGAACCCGCGAGAATGATCATGACAAGCCGGATGTCCACGTAACCGCCCCAGGCAAACTTGATGGTGCCGCCCAGGCCCATGACGAAAGCGACCACCAGTTCCGAGGCCGAGGCCATCATGGACGGCACGCCCAACACGTATATCATCGAGGGCACGCCCACGAACCCCCCGACCGCGATGGTCGCCGCCAGCATGCCGGTGGCGAAGCCGAGCGGGATGGTGACCAGAACTGAAATCTTCGCTTTGGCGCTTTTGAAGTACACCATCGTGCCCGGGATATTAATAGACTGGATCCAGCGCGCCAGCCGGCCGGCCTGTTCTTCTTCGTGGGAATTGCCGGAACGGTAGATCTTCACGGCGTCGCGCAGCACGTAGCCGCCGACGACGGCCAGCACCACGACAAACGCCGCGCTGACGTACAGGCTGGAACCGGCTTCACCGAAGGCACGTTTGATGGATTCCTGAATATGCACGCCGTACAACACACCCGCCTCGGCCGAAGCGCCCATGACAAGGCCGAGTTTGACATCCACCTGGCCGTACTTGGCCCGTTTGATGGCGCCCACCAGTGCCTTGGGAAATTTGTGGCACATGTTGGTGGCCACGGCCACGATGCCCGGGACTCCTATGCTCATCATTGCCGGCGTGAGCACGAAGGCGCCACCCGAACCGATGAAACCACTGACCATGCCGCCGATAAAACCGACAATGAACAGAAACGCGATGTTGGCGGCGTCGAGATCGATGAAATTGATCGCTGTTTCCATTTATTGTGCCTCTCCGGCGATGAGATCTTCAGTCAGGACCATCAGGCTTTCTTCGCCTTCACGCCCAGCATGTCCCAAAACTCGCCGGTGAACGCTCCATGCGTATACGAAATGACGAATGCAATCGTCACGGGCGCCCAGAACGCCCATTCCCCCTGCGATGAAATCCCCAGAACCAGGGATTCGTGGTAAAACAGCAGCCAGTAGAGCGCCGCCGTCAATGCGCCAAACCCCAGTAACCGCCCTGTCTGCTTACCTTTGCCTTTCTTGAACATGTTTTCCCCTCTTGTGTAAAAACGTTTTGAAAAATGAGAAACCGGTTTAGC
>DATICK010000238.1:0-9006 GCA_035456865.1 Sulfuricaulis sp. | reverse complement strand
AATGCGATTCTTGATCGAACGTTCGTTGACGATAAGGGCGTGCGCTGGATCATCGATTACAAGGCGAGTTCCCATGAGGGTGGAAGACTGGATGAATTTCTCGACCGCGAGCACGAACGCTATGCGGCGCAGCTTGAGCGTTACGCGGCGTTGATGGGTAAGATCGATGCCCGGCCAATCCGTTTGGGGCTATATTTTCCGCTGTTGGGCGGTTGGCGCGAGTGGGCATCCGCTGCAGCGAGCCGATGAGGATACGGAATTTGCCGGGTCGCTGCTTCAGCGCTCAAGGTATTTGAGCTTGTCGGGCTTGTCTTCCCATTCGGCGGCATCCGGCGGGGCGGGTTTTTTCTCAGTGAGGACCGGCCATTTTTTGGTGAGTTCAGCGTTGATTTGCGTGAACTGTTTCTGGTCTTCCGGCAGGTCGTCTTCCGCGAAGATGGCGTTTACGGGGCACTCCGGTACGCACAGGGTGCAATCGATGCATTCGTCCGGGTCGATGACCAGAAAATTCGGTCCTTCGTGAAAACAGTCCACCGGGCAGACCTCCACGCAATCCGTGTATTTGCAGCGGATGCAGCTTTCAGTAACTACATAAGTCATCGACCATCTCCACTAATTGTTGAAACATGATGAAACGCGCCGAATGATACACGCGCAGCCGAATACGGGGAATAAGCGGGACGGCTTTTGATCGTCTGTAAGTCGTTAATAATGTGGAATTCTTCCATACAATTGCCTGAGTCCGCCACCCGGATTTATCATGTATGTGCTATATAATCAGTTGATAGTATTCGGAAATACCCTGGCCCAAGGCCACGGAGTCATCAGTGACGGGATTCACTCTTTCAATGCCGGCAAAGCGGGTGTCAGCCTGGATGGCCGAAACCGATCCGAAATCCGCGCGTGCCTGGATCGCCTCGTTGCCGCTGGCGGACAGCGCCGAATCGGCGCGGGAAATCTATCAGGCCCTCTACACCCTTAACCGCCAGGAACTGGACCCCACTTGCCGTTTCGAGTTGATGGAGTTGTACTGCAGTCCGGTCGCCTCTGTCACGGCTGCGCTTGAACCCTATTTTTCCCGCGCCGCGCTGCCCCTGACACCGAAAAAACGGCAATTGGCGGAATTCATCCGTCAGTTGCACATGGAGATGGCCTACGGCTACAAAGGCTGCCTTCACGAGATGGAACAGCAGCGGTTGCGCTGGGGCAAGAAGTCGCTGCGCGCACATGCGCTTGAGCGCGCCATGCACTACCTCGGTGAAGTGCTACTGCACTCCTACCAGGTCTACATGCCCTATCCGTCAGAGGTATGGCGCGAACTCCATGCCATCTATCGTTATGCAGTGGAACACGGTCTTGAGACGGAAGTGGTGGAGATGGCCATGCCAATGGGCGCAAAAACCACGCTCGTGCATGACTACATTCGTATTCTTCTGCTGGGGCTGAGCAATCCTTACCAGTTGCCGCAGAACGAATGCCGTCACGTGCAGCACTTTCTGACCCACTGGGGTGCCAAGGCCGAACTGCGTGACAACCTCGAGGTATCGCATCCCGCCGGACATTTTCTGATCGATCTGACGACGGACTCGCCGCCGGTACCGTTCCCGCGCGATATGCAATTCCAGCCGGATCAGGGTTTGCGTCTACTCGACGCCGTTGAGCTGTTGCGCACGATCCAGTTTTTCATTCAGCGTCTCCAGCAGGGCGACAGCGCCCGCACGCTTTCGATTGGGCTGGATTGTCTCGACACGATGTGCCTGGAGATACTGCAACGGATGCAGCGTTCCTGGGGTCAGGTACCGCGGCGGCAGTATTCTCGCATCCAGCGCGGCGGTCCGGCCTTCGTGTGTACCGGAATTCCTGCGCTGCATTTCTTTGCCAGCGGCCAGAAACCGTTTGCGCCTCCGGTCATGGAAAGCCCCCATGGCATGTCCGACGACCGATTTATTTTACCAGCGCACATCGAGGAGGATATTTCCCGCGAGGCCAATCAGGACGAGGACTATATTGCACTCGATGAACCGACCGAAAAGATATTGCCGTCCCCGGCGGCGGAGACCGCCGATATCACGCTCACTTCAAGCGGAACCTTCCGGGTAGACCGCTGGCAGATCAAAGATGCGGCACCCAAAGGGCTGCAACTCGTGCGCCATGGAAATGCGCGCACGTACGTGCGCGTGGGTGACGTGATTGGTATCCAGCAGATGGAGGAGGTTGGACGCTGGAGTGCCGGCGTGGTTCGCTGGATGAAAAGCCCTCAAGCCGATGAGCTCGAAATGGGCGTAGAGCTTCTGGCCTTCGGTGCTGCGCCGGTTGGGGTGGCGCCGGTTCGCCCTGCGAGCGAGCGCGAATTTCAGCCCGCCCTGCTTTTACCGGCGGTTGAAGTGTTGCGCCGGCCGGCGACGTTGCTCCTGCCGCGTGCTGTCTTTACGCCCGGCACCAACCTGTGGCTGGCGGAAGAGGGGAAAGGGGTGCGCACGGTGCGTCTGTTGAAGCGCCTCGAGCATAGCAATATCTTCGAGTCGATTGTTTTTGCGGATGTGTTGAAAGAGGTGCCGCGCAGCTAGCGCAGCAGCTCGGGCGGCAGATGCGGCTGGAGGCGACGCAGCAACTCGGCATAAATCTTTTGGTTGCCGGCGAGGATGTTGCCGCTTTCAAGATAATTCTGCTCCCCGGAAAAATCGGTCACGCTCCCACCGGCCTCAAATACAGGAGACGCATCCCTGGGTTACGGTATAGGCGACACCCCAGGTAAGTTTGAGCCAGGCACCAACCTTCTGGCCCATGGTCGCCCACTCCCGAGTGTAATCCCCGGGGTTACCGTCCACCACGCCGTCGACCGCCTTGATCGTCTGCGCCGGTGGATAAACCCGAGACGGATACACCGTTTTGCAGTTGAGTGCCACCACCGCCATTTCTGCTAATAATCAATGCGAGCCCTGGTTGTGTACTCCAAGAGCTTGTTGGTGGCGCTGGAATTGAAGTAGGCCCTCCGCCGCTTACCGTTCCGCTACTTATCAAGGCCGCATTCAGTGCGCTATACCATTCATAGGAATAATTACCGGCAGGTAATTGTATTTTTGCGGCGGTACTTGACTTCGATCCCCAAAAATAAACGACATATCCTGAACCGGGGTTGGCCAGGACTTGCCTATTACTTCCCGATGGGCCTTGGGCAACAAGACTGTCGTATTCATTGCCGGCGCTATCCACGGGCGATAGGGTTGAAAAATTTGCTTTTTCCGCAATTTCTCGGAGCGCCTTAAGCCTGTTAGCCATCGCAATCCAGCTCGAATCTCCCATATCGCTCGGCTTGTCTTGATAAATACCGACATAGCCACCAGACATAAACATTCCCCACGCATACTGTGTATGCGTGTCGAGATCGTCGGCATAATCTCCCGAAGTTTCATTGAGCGATAGGACCTTGCCTTTCAATTGCGCGGAGTGAAGCATATCTGAAATCCTTTGCGGTGAATTGGTTGTACGAATTGTCAACACATCAAGATATGGTTGGTTCCAGTATAAACTCCCATCGAATGAATTATTTCCACCACCGGCAGAAACGGAAATTAATCGTGAACTCGTGTTGCGAATCCTTTGCGCCCATTTAAGCTGCCATGTGTACCACTGGGTGACATCAAGTTTGTAAGTTCCGAATTCGTTCATCACCTCAAAGTACACATTGTCATATCCTCCAAACTCCTTGACTGCTTTGTCTATCAAAGCCTGTTGATAGTCTTTCAGTTTTTTGCCGCTGTTTGACGTTTCGCTGTAATTCAAATCAAAAAATTGCGGTTGGAAATGTTTATTGCTATTGCTCGAGAACGCCCCATTTATATTATTGTTCTTATTCCATGCGATAGACCGGTTGTGCCACCACCAGGACGCCGCAGGATATGGAGCAAAAACTGAAATCTCAACAACTATTTTTCGTTCTCGCGCTTTTGCTATAAAATTTTTTACGCGCGTCCAGTATGCTGGATTCCATTCATCCAGATTATATTTTCCATTTGCATCTTTTGCCCATGGTGTCAGTGGTTCAAATGAGGAACCGAACCAGAAATATTTCCAGATACTCACTTTACTGAACCAGATATATGTCCAGATCCTCACTTTATTGATCTTGTGCCGAGAAAAAAGATCCAGCATTGCTACATAGTCAATATTTGGATCCGCCGCTAACTCTTGCGCGTCAAACCCAACGAGATACGTTGGCTGGCCATCATATGTAAACCATCGCCCCGACCGCTCGAGACCGGCCGCATAGACCTGCGCTGTTGTTAAAATAAAAAATAAGGAAACAAAAATTAAAGAGAAAAGCGGAGAGATTGACTTTAATGCAGGGCATGCTGATCCCTTTGCGCACATGTCGACCTCCTTGGTTTTTATTCTTTAAATAAGAATGGATAGGAAATTCAAACCCTCTTTCAACCTCACCGTACCGTTCTGCCAGTTACGGGTCAAGACGACGGTCGGGTGCAGATGGCCAAAGACCAGCGCAGTCGCGGTGTTCACTCAGCCGATTCGAGGTCTTGGACCGGCTACGGTCCGTCACCGCATCACCGGGAAGAAAGAAGGGAAGGAAGGAAGATGACGCTTCCCTTTATCAGAAGCGCAGATACGGGAAAGGTTTCTGATGCCTTATTTCGCTAACGCCGTAAATTTTCCGTCAGGTGTGGCTGAATGCGACGCAGCATCTCGGCATAAATCTTTTGGTTACCGGCGATGATGTTGCCGCTTTCAAGATAACCCTGCTCCCCGGCGAAGTCACTGACGAAACCACCGGCCTCTTGCACCAGCAGTGCGCCGGCCGCCATGTCCCAGGGTTTCAATCCGATTTCCCAGAAGCCATCGAATCGTCCGCAGGCGACGTACGCGAGGTCGAGCGAGGCCGAGCCCGGGCGGCGAATGCCGCTCGTGGTCAGCATGAATTCCTTCAGGGTCCTGATCCAGACATCCGTATATTGATGTGATCGGAACGGAAAGCCCGCGCCGAGCAGTGCGTATTCCATATCCGTGACACGGCTGACGCGGATGCGGCGGTCGTTGAGTTGCGCGCCGTTGCCACGCGAGGCCGTGAAGAGTTCGTCACGCGTCGGGTCCAGCACCACCGCCTGTTCCAGACGGTCTTTGCACTTGAGCGCGATCGAGACGCCGAAATGCGGCATGCCGTGGAGGAAGTTAGTGGTACCGTCGAGCGGATCGATCACCCACACGTAATCGTCGCCGGCTCGTACGCCGGATTCTTCCCCGAGGAAGCCATGGTTAGGGTAGGCGGCATGCAGGATGCGAATGATTTCATTTTCCGCCATTCGGTCCACTTCGCTTACAAAATCCTTGCGGCCCTTGCTTTCAACGGTCAGACGATCCAGTTGATTGAGGTGGCGCATGATGATTTGGCCGGCACTGCGCGCGGCCTTGACCGCCATATTCAGCATGGGATGCATGGGTTATTCCTGACGGGCTGGCTTATGCGGGGGGTGCGCCGGATGTGGGCATGCATTGTAATGGGCCGGGCCGCAGGTTGAAAGCGGAAGCCAGAAGCCGAAGCCTGTAGAATAGGCGTCAATCTCATTACAGGACGGCTCATGTTTCTATCGAACATCCGCATCGTTCTGGTCCGTCCAACCCATCCGGGCAATGTCGGCGCGACTGCGCGCGCCATGAAAAATATGTCCCTGCACCACCTGTATCTGGTGGCCCCCGAAGATTTCCCCAACGCCGATGCTACTGACCGCGCCGCCGGCGCGGACGATGTGCTCGAAAATGCGGTGATCTGCGCCTCACTCGATGAGGCGCTCAAGGATTGCCATCTCGTTATCGGCACGAGCGCGCGTCAGCGCCGTATTGAATGGCCCAGTCTTGACCCGGAATCCTGTGCGCACCGTCTGGTGGAAGGGGCGCAGCAGGGCCCGGTAGCATTGCTTTTTGGACAGGAGCGCACCGGACTGCTCAATGCGGAACTGGACCGATGCCACTTCGTCGTGACCATTCCCGCCGACAGGAATTATTCATCCCTCAATCTCGCTTGTGCCGTACAGATACTTGCCTATGAGATTCACCGAGTGGGGCTCTCTGAGTCGTCAGCGAACCGGGCGGATACGCGTGAAGGCAGACCGGTCAGCGACGAGGACATGCAGGGTTTGTACCGCCACATGGAAGAGGTATTGCAGCTAATTGGTTTTCTCGACCCAGCCAACCCGCGGCGACTGATGCGTCGTTTGATGCGGCTGTTCAATCGGGCCGTACTGGATCATAACGAAATGAACATTTTACGTGGCATACTAACGGCTGTTCAGCAGCACGAAAAACTTGACAAAAACAATCAAGAATAAAGATAATACTTTCAAATCAGAACATTACCCGACATGCTTCAAAATCTGCGTGAATATCTGACCAGCGTTTTTCAGCGTGATCCGGCGGCGCGTTCCGTGTTCGAACTGCTGACGGTATATCCCGGCGTGCATGCACTCGCCCTCCATCGTCTCTCGCATCGGCTGTGGGGCTGGCGTCTCAGGTGGTTGGCCCGGTTGCTCGCGCAAGCGGCGCGCTGGTTGACCGGCATAGAAATTCATCCGGGGGCAAAAATCGGACGGCGGTTTTTCATCGATCACGGCATGGGTGTCGTTATCGGTGAAACGGCCGAAATTGGAGACGATTGCACGCTGTATCACGGGGTCACGCTCGGAGGGACCACGTGGCGCAAGGAAAAGCGTCACCCAACGCTTGGCAATAACGTCGTAGTCGGTGCTGGCGCCAAGATTTTGGGTCCGATCACGGTCGGCGATAATGCGCGCGTCGGATCCAATTCCGTGGTGGTAAAAGATGTGCCGGCAGGGGCGACCGTCGTCGGTATTCCAGGACGGGTCATCGGCCCAAAGAAGCAGGACTCGAAATCCCAGTTGCGGGAGGCCATGGCCAAGAAGCTCGGATTCGAAGCCTACGGCCAGAGCCCCGAGATGCCCGACCCAGTGGCCCAGGCGATTGATTTAATGTTGGACCACATGCATGTGGTTGATAATAAAATGAAAATTCTTTCATCTGCGCTGGAAAAAGCTGGAATCAAGGTAAATCTGGAAATGCCACAGCTTGATGTGAGCAATCTTGAAGAGCCGCTGCCGGATAGCAATCCGCAAAGAGATACACCCAAAGAGAATAGTTGACTAAATCTATCAGGTAAGTAAACTACATCGGTACATTAACCGTGTGGGAATATATCCTATGAAACTGACAACGAAAGGCCGTTATGCCGTGACAGCCATGCTGGATCTGGCCCTGCGTTATGACAAAGGCGCGGTGACTCTGGCAGACATCGCCAAACGGCAGGGGATATCCCTGTCATACCTCGAGCAGCTGTTCGCCAAGCTGCGTCGCAGCGGACTCGTGGACAGTGTGCGAGGCCCGGGTGGTGGTTACACACTGGCGATGGAACCCGCCAAGATATCGGTCGCCGAAATTATTGTGGCGATAAATGAGAACATCGACGCCACTCGTTGCGGCGGTGAAAAAAACTGCCATGGTGACGAGACCTGCCTGACACATCAGTTGTGGGAAGACCTGAGTACCCGCATTCATGAATTTCTGAATGGGATCACCTTGGGCGATCTGGTCACCAAGCCGCATGTACAGGAAGTGGCCTCGCGTCAGGAAGGACGCATGCATGTGGTAGCGAATTAATCCCTTGGTGGGGGTTTTATCGATGTCTGTCACGGAGCAGCAGGGCAAGCTTTCGAGCATGCAATGCAATGGTCGTTTGCTTCGTCCCGTCATCGGCATGGCGCACCGACAGCATGCCGAACTCGACTTTGGGCATCCCGGCCAGGTGATTTTCATGAGCGATGGCGTTCAGACCGGTAATTTTGCGATCAAGGGTGTCGTGGTGCCGGCAGCGCAGGGGCATCAGTGACGGCGAATCGCGGGGCGAGCCGTGATCTAGAGAGAAGGGAAAATGAAAAAACCGATTTATCTTGATTATTCCGCCACCACGCCGGTGGACCCGCGCGTGGCGGAAAAGATGTGCAAATATCTCACGCTTGACGGTGAGTTCGGGAATCCGGCTTCGCGTTCGCATCCTTTCGGCTGGCATGCCGAGGAGGCGGTCGAGGAAGCGCGCGCAAATGTGGCGGCGCTGATCGGCGCCGATCCGAAGGAGATTGTCTGGACCTCGGGCGCGACCGAATCCGACAATCTTGCGATCAAGGGTGTAGCCAATTTCTACGGCAAGAAGGGCAAGCATATCGTTACCTGCAAGACCGAACACAAAGCGGTGCTGGATACCTGCCGGCAACTCGAGCGCGAAGGCTTTGAAATTACCTATCTTGATCCCGAGCCCAACGGTTTGCTGGATCTGGAGAAACTCAAGGCTGCGATCCGCCCAGACACAATTCTCGTGTCGGTTATGCACGTGAACAACGAGATCGGCGTCATCCAGGACATCGCGGCTATCGGCAAGATCGCGCGTGAGCGTGGCGCTTTGTTTCACTGCGACGCGGCGCAGAGCACCGGTAAGGTCCCGATCGACGTGAACGCCATGAACGTGGACCTGATGTCATTGTCGGCGCACAAGACCTACGGCCCCAAGGGCATCGGTGCACTGTACGTGCGGCGCAAACCGCGGGTGCGCCTCGAGGCGCAGATGCACGGTGGCGGCCACGAGCGCGGCATGCGTTCCGGCACCCTGGCGCCGCATCAGTGCGTGGGCATGGGTGAGGCATTCCGTTATGCAAAGCAGGAAATGGCCACGGAGATCGAGCGCATACGCGGTTTGCGCAATCGCATGCTCAACGCCCTCAAGGACATGCCCGAGGTTTATGTCAATGGTGACCTCGATCGCCGGGTGGCTCACAATCTGAACATGAGTTTCAATTTTGTCGAAGGCGAGTCGCTCATCATGGCGCTCAAGGACATCGCGGTTTCCTCGGGTTCGGCCTGCACTTCGGCCAGCCTGGAGCCTTCCTACGTGCTGCGGGCGCTCGGGCGCAACGACGAGCTGGCGCACAGTTC
>DATICK010000237.1:0-2441 GCA_035456865.1 Sulfuricaulis sp. | reverse complement strand
GGAGATCCTCCAGACGGCCACCTCCAGCCACCTGGAGGCCATCAAAGGGATATCGTTCAAGATCCTGGAGGTCATTGAAGTCGACGAGTACGTGATCTGTGAGATGGAAATCACCTACATCAGGACCGACGAAACAAAGCTGATTCTTCCTTGCACTGACGTGTTCCGGATGCGGGACGGGTTGATCAAGGACATGCGGATTTACATGGATCCGACGCCGCTGTTCGCACCGCACTAGGGCGGCTGCTAGACGCAACGCAGTTATTGGATTCGTAAAGCGTTTGACCAGCCGGGGACGACCGCTCCCTGGCGGTCGCGGCTCAAATCAGGTACCGACCGGCGACATAGGTAACAGATCAGACCGGCGACATGGGTGACAGCGCCGAAGCAGACCTCAGAAACTGGCCAGGTGCCCTGGCAAGAAACGAGGAATGCTTTGGATCAACGCAACGCGTTGGTTGCCGAGTGGTTGAAACGAGAACGTCCGGTCGCGGAACTGAGCCGGGAACACGGCATCTCGCGCAAAACCGCGCACAAGTGGCTGAAACGGTTTCAGGAGCACGGACGCGCCGGTCTGGCCGAGCGCAGCCGGGCCCCGCATCACAGCCCGCAGGCGATCGATGAGCGAACGGCCGCCACGATCATCGCCGAGCGAGAGAAGCGTCCGCGGTGGGGCGCACGAAAGATTCGGCAAAGCCTGGAGCGGCAGAAGCCGGAAGCGGAGTGGCCGGCAGCCAGCAGCATCGGAGAACTGCTCAAGCGCGAAGGATTGATTCAGGCGCGGCGAACGCGCCGGAAAACGCCGCCGTATACCGAGCCGCTGGCGCATGCCAGCGCGCCGAACCAAGTCTGGTGTGCGGATTTCAAAGGCTGGTTCTATTGCGGCGATGGGGTGCGCTGTGACCCGTTCACGGTGACCGACGCCTGGAGCCGGTATCTGCTGCGCTGCCGGGCGACCGAGAAGACGGACGGACCCCATGTGCGCGCGGTGATGGAAGGGGTCTTCCGTGAGTATGGTCTTCCGGAGGCGATCCGCACCGACAATGGCTCTCCCTTTGCGAGCCGCGCGCCGGGCGGCCTGAGCCGGCTGTCGATGTGGTGGCTGCAACTCGGGATCCGGCATGAGCGCATTGAGCCGGGATGCCCCCAGCAGAACGGGCGGCACGAGCGGATGCATCGCACGCTCAAGCAGGAGACCGCCAGTCCGCCGGCAGCCAATCGGAGTCGCCAGCAGCAGGCCTTCCTAGACTTTGAGCGCCTCTACAACGAGGAGCGCCCGCATGAGGCGCTGGAGGGGAAAACGCCGGCCGAGCTCTACGTCGGCTCGGCAAGGTGTTATCCGGCGCGTTTGCCGGAGCTGGAGTATCCGCGCGGCGTGCATCTGCGCCGGATCTCGCAGCAGGGCAGCCTCAAATGGCGAAGCGAACGGACATTTTTGAGCGAAGTGCTGGCGCGCCAGAGGGTGGGACTGCTGGAAACCGAGGAGGAGTTCTTCGAGGTCTACTACGGTCCGCTGCTGATTGGATGGTTCGATGGCCGCGCGCATCTATTCGAGCCCGAGCGTCCCCGGCCGCGCCCACGCAGAAAGGTGACAACGGCGTGAAGACCGTGGAAATGCCGCACTGTGGGAAGCGTGGAAAGCCAAAACCAGGCTCCCCACTCTTCCCACAGCGCTTGGAAATCGCATCCTCGATTTCCACATTTCCACCGCCCCGACGACGACGATCCCCTATACTGAATCCAACAGGTCGCGCTTCGCGCAACTGTCACCCATGTCGCCGGTCTAAAGTGTTACCCATGTCCCCGGCTGGTCAATCAGATACCGAGCCGCGACCGCCAGGGAGCGGATACGCACGCACTTATTTCGTCGTGTATAACAGACCCGGACAGCCCTTTCAGTGGGCGGTTCGCCATTCTTCTACCGGGACTCATAGGCGTCATGGTCCTATCAGCCCCGAAGAATACGCACTTGGGAGGATCAAGAGCTCGTAGCTGGGTGTATACTATCCGCAGACTGGCCTCCAAAACGGAAATTCCGGCCAAAGGACGACTATGAAGCATCTAGCTCTCTGCATTGATTCTCAACCCGCTGGGCGATTCTCCTTACGGCCCCAGATGGTGCTGACAGCTGGATTGTTGCTGGCTTTGCTGTCGGGGCAAACAGCCGCAGGATCACAACAGGACAGCCCTCTCGCATATGTAACAGTCCGTGATGCGACTCCGAATGCCGGCGCCGTGGCAGTCATCGACACTACAAACAATCGAGTCCTGGCCACCGTGCCTGTCGGTCCCGGCCCAAATGGTATGGCCGTTACATCCGATGGGAAAAGAGGTTATGTCGCAAACTACGGCACCTTTCCTGGACCCTTCGCTCAGGCTACCAGTTTGTCAAATACCGTTTCGGTATTGCAGCTGGTACCACTCGAGCACCAAAAGAATGA
>DATICK010000236.1:0-7334 GCA_035456865.1 Sulfuricaulis sp. | reverse complement strand
GCGCAATACGACAGTCTGGTGGACATGGTGTCCTTCGGGCTTGCCCCCGCGCTCGTCATGTACGAATGGGCGCTGTCCGGCATGGGCAAACTCGGCTGGCTCGCGGCCTTCATCTACACCGCCGGCGCCGGCTTGCGTCTGGCGCGTTTCAATACCCAGGTTGGACTGCACGACAAGCGCTATTTCCGCGGCCTGCCCAGTCCGGCGGCCGCGGCCCTGGTCGTTGGTTTCGTCTGGGTGCTGTATACCAACGGCGTGCCGGGAAGGGATATCAGCATCGCCGCGCTGATCATCACCGTGATGGCCGGTGTGCTGATGGTCAGCAACATCCGCTACCGCAGCTTCAAGGATGTGGACCTGCGCGGGCGGGTGTCGTTCATGACCATCCTCGCGGTGCCGCTGATCTTCGTGCTTCTGTTTCAGGATCCGCCGCAGGTGCTATTTCTGACCTTCTTCGTTTACGCTCTGTCCGGGCCGGTGGCCATCCTGTTTCGCTGGCTGCGCCGGGAAGAAAAGGATCAAGTCGAGAAGCATCATCCCCGCGGCAGGTAGCTTCCCCGCCACCCGGGTTTCATTTTATTCCGGTTTGATTTATGCTTTAACCATGCAGGCACAATCCGCCATTACATCCGGTGTCATTTCGCCCCGCCAGGCGGCGATATCAACCTGCACGCCTTTCTCTCTTGCTGCACGACTGCTGCTGCGCCGCTAGGCGCAATCTAACCCCCTTCCTGGCGAGGAATATAATACGCAACCAAGAACCTGTTTTAATCCGCATGATTTTAAAAGAATCATGTTCACGATTATGAATGACAGGACGAGCAAGCAGGACTACATTTTCGCAGAGACAAGACCATGAACGATCAGTTGATAATTTTTGACACGACGTTGCGCGACGGCGAGCAAAGCCCCGGCGCGTCCATGACGCGCGAGGAAAAGGTGCGCATTGCCAAGATACTGGAACGCATGCGCGTCGACATCATCGAGGCCGGATTTCCCGTGGCCAGCCTCGGCGACTTCGAGGCGGTGAAGGCGGTGGCCGAGGAAGTGAAGGACAGCACCGTTTGCGCCCTGGCGCGTGCCGTGGAAAAGGATATTGACCGTGCGGCCGAGGCGATCAAACCCGCGAAACGCGGGCGTATCCATACCTTTCTCGCCACGAGCCCTATCCATATGCAGCATAAGTTGCGCATGACGCCGGAGCAGGTTCTGGAGCGGGCGGTAGCGATGGTCAAGCGGTCGCGCCAGTACACCGACGATGTCGAGTTCTCGCCGGAAGACGCCGGCCGCTCGGAGATCGACTTCCTTTGCCGGGTACTCGAGGCCGTGATCGATGCCGGTGCGCGCACGGTGAACATCCCCGACACGGTTGGCTACAATCTGCCGCATCAATTCGGCGCGCTCATCAAGACGCTGCGCGAACGGGTGCCGAATTCGGACAAGGCGATATTTTCAGTTCATTGCCACAACGACCTCGGGCTCGCCGTCGCCAACTCGCTTTCGGCGGTGCTCAATGGAGCGCGCCAGGTGGAATGCACCATTAACGGCCTCGGCGAGCGCGCCGGCAACGCCTCGCTCGAGGAAGTGGTCATGGCGGTGCGTACGCGCCGCGACATTTTCCCGTGCGATACGCGGCTTGACACCACCCAGATCGTGCCGGCTTCGCGCCTGGTCTCGAATATCACCGGTTTTCCGGTGCAGCCGAACAAGGCTATCGTGGGCGCGAATGCCTTCGCGCACGAGTCCGGCATCCACCAGGACGGCGTCATCAAGAAACGCGAGACTTACGAAATCATGCGCGCCGAAGATGTCGGCTGGTCGGCGAACCGCATGGTGCTCGGCAAGCACTCCGGGCGCAACGCCTTCAAGAGCCGTCTCAAGGAACTGCGTATCGATTTTAAGACCGAACAGGAGTTGAACGCCGCGTTCGAACGTTTCAAGGATCTCGCTGACAAGAAACACGAGATCTTTGACGAGGATTTGCAGGCTCTGGTGACCGAGGCCGATCTCGAGCAGGAGAACGAGCATTATCGCCTGGTTTCGCTCAAGGTTTGTTCGCAGACGGGCGAAACGCCGTTCGCCAACGTGACGCTGGCCGTGAATGGATCAGAACAAAAGGCCGGTGCCCCGGGTGGTGGGCCGGTTGACGCGGCGTTCAAGGCGATCGACAGCGTCGTCGGCAGCCGCGGCCAGCTGTTGCTGTATTCAGTCAATAATATTACCAGTGGTACCGATTCCCAGGGCGAGGTGACCGTGCGCCTGGAGAAGGCCGGACGTATCGTGAATGGCCACGGTGCGGATACCGACATCGTCATCGCTTCGGCCAAGGCGTATCTGAATGCGCTGAACAAGCTGATCGTGCCGGTGGAGCGCACGCACCCGCAGGTGGACCAGCCGATATAACAATTCACGGGGCGCAGAAATATACGCCCCGTTTTTTTCAGGGAGGTAAATCGATGCCCGGCATGCGTCACCCGTATCTGCGTTTCTTTTGCGGAGTAGCCGCCGTTATTCTGGCTGTCTCCGCTGTCGCGAGTGAATCTGCCGAGCCGGAGCAGGTCGTTGCCGAGTCGGGCTGGAAATACCGCGTGATGGCGGAGAACCTTCCCGGCATCGACAATCTTGTCGTGGCGCCTGATGGGTCTCTGTATGCCACGCAGGAGCTTCCGAACGGGGCGGGCCAGGTGATACGGCTGCATCGGGGCGAAGCCAGCGTCGTGACATCCGGGTTCAGCCGGCCCGATGGGCTTTTGCTTCGTGGGAAATTTCTGTTTATTACGGAAGAGATCCCCGATGGGCGCGTGCTGGAATTCAATCTGGCGTCGAAAAAACAGCGTGTGCTCACAACGCTGCACAAGCCTGAAGGCATCGATATGCTTTCCGACGGTGATCTCGTGGTGTCAGAAGACAGCATCAACGGCAGGCTGTTGCGTGTGCGCCGGGATGGGGTGAAGGCGGTAGAAGTTATTCTTGGAGGATTGAACCGGCCGGAGGGATTGGTGGTGAAACCGGACGGCACGGTGATTTTCGCCGAGACCGCCACCGGTCGCGTGCTGTCCTACATGAGCGGTGAAGTGAATGTAGTGGTGGACGATCTCGATGAGCCGGATCAGGTGGAAATCGCCCCCGACGGTTCGTTGTGGATCAGCGAGGATACGCGCGACGGCCGCCTGCTGCGGATCAAGGATGGCGCGCTGGAGACGGTGCTTTCCGGGCTGCGCTCGCCGCAGGGCATGGCTTTCGGCAGCGATGATTCGGTGTGGCTGGCTGAGCAAGGCCGCCGGCGGGTGTTAGTGATCCAGGCCAAGGATGGCCGCTAACAGCAAGCTTGTCTTGTAATTCTAATCTTCTTCCGTATGCTTAGTGTCATGAACACGCTGGAAAGGTTTGGCAAGGGAGCCACGCCTACGGATCTGAGCATGGACACACGACGCCAGCAATATCTTGATGCCCTCGGCATCATCCGTTGGGTGCCGCGCGGAGACGCGGCTGAACCGGCAGGATTCGCGAATAGCCCCGTTATTTCCGGCGCTACGGCGATTACTCCCCCCATGCCGGTTGCCCTCAGGCAATCCCCGAACACGGAATCTGACGCCCGGGAATGGACCGAGCTGGAAACGGCCGTGCGCAGTTGCACCAAATGTTCCCTGCATGCTACGCGTACGCAAACGGTTTTCGGCGTCGGTCATCGCCGCGCTCAATGGATGTTCATCGGTGAAGCGCCGGGTGCCGACGAGGACCGTCAGGGCGAGCCGTTTGTGGGCCGGGCCGGTCAGTTGTTGAATGCCATCTTGTTCGCTATCGGTTTGAAGCGTGAGGACGTCTACATCGCCAATGTGCTCAAATGCCGGCCGCCGGGCAACCGCGACCCCCAGCCGGAAGAAGTGATTCAGTGCGAGCCGTATCTCCTTCGCCAGATCGAACTGATCAAACCGCGCCTCATCGTGGCGCTCGGCCGCCACGCCGCCCACAGCCTGCTCAAGACTGAAGTTCCGCTCGGCAAGCTTCGGGGGAAGCGTCTGTCTTACCACGGCACGCCGCTGATCGTGACCTACCACCCGGCCTATCTGCTGCGCAACCCGGCTGACAAGCGCAAGGTCTGGGATGATTTGTGTCTTGCCAAAACCGTGATGGCCGCGATGCCGGACCCGGCACGGGTGAAATCATGAGCGCCGTAGTCGCCGCGCCGCAGCCGCTTCTGCGGCCCATGACCGGACACGACCTGACCGCGGTTCTCAAAGTCGAGAACTTGTCCTACGATTTCCCCTGGACATTGCCCATATTCCGCGACTGTCTGCGCGTGGGTTGCCATTGCTACGTGTATGAATCACCACAGGGCATCATCGGTCACGGCATCATGTCGGTTGCCGTGGGTGAATGCCATATTCTCAACATTTGCGTGCATCCGGATTTTCAGCGGCGCGGTCTCGGCGAGGGCATGGTGTTGTTCCTGCTCGACCTTGCCCGGCAAAAGAAGGCGCGCGTCGCACTGCTCGAGGTACGCGTTTCCAATGCCGCAGCTTATCAGCTTTATACCAAACTGGGTTTCGATGAAGTCGGAACGCGGAAAAGCTATTATCCCTCCCGCCAGGGGCGTGAGGATGCGATCATCCTGGCGCGCGATCTGAGCGTCGGCAACAAACCCGCTTCTTTCTAGATTCCCAGGGCCTCGATGGTCCAGCCCACGCCGCCGGGCGTGGCCTCGGGATGGCGCCGGTATAAAAGCTCTTCGATTTCCGCCACGCGCCGTTTCGGCACATCCACCATTAGCAGCACTTCTCCATGCGCCAACACCCCGCGGAATTCATCGAGATGGGTATCGGGCACACGCAGGGCGAACAAGGTCCCGCCAGCCAGGGTCAGCAACATCAAGGCGACGGACAGCGCTGCGCCAAGCAGCGAAGACCATGCCAGTGATGTGATCAGGCCGACAGCCCCGAGAAAAAACAGCGCCAGGTTCCCGCTCCACGCCAGGCGTTCCAGGCGCGAGCCGGCATCCTGACGCTGGCGTTCAGTCGCCAGCGGTAGTCGCGTCAGCGTAGCGCCTCTGCCGGCAATGGCGTGTATGTGTTGGACACCTACTCCGGCAGTTTCGAGATCGTTAACAACCCGTGCGGCCTGAGTTTCGTCGGGTATTGCAAAGTAGAGTCTGCGAAGGAACATATAGCCTCCTTGACCACCGGATGGCGGGAGAGGGTGCATCATGGCGCATTCCGCTCCGCCATCGGTCGACATCTTGTGAGCCTTCGGCAGATTATGGGGCGACGGAATGGCAATTCAATCTGACAAAAAATGTGGAATTGCCGGCAAGCTTTTCAAAACATGGGTGTACCGTAAAAAGCGAATGTCTAGGGCTTGCGGTATTCCTTTTCGGCCTGCGGGATCAGGCCCTCGATCTGTCGAATGCGTTGATTATCGAGCGGGTGCGTGCTCAGGAACTCGATCTGTTTCCCGCCACCATGTTTCTGGTTATATTCAGCGAAACGTTTCCAGAACGCCAATGCCTCGTTCGGCTCATATCCGGCGCGAGCCATGTACAGTATGCCGAGGTGATCGGCCTCCAATTCCTGTCCGCGTGAATGCGGGAGCGCCACGCCGAGCGTGCTCCCGATACCATAAGCCTGTTGCAGTGCGACACGGCTGGCTTCCGACTGTCCGAGTGTCGCCTGTTCCAGAATTTGTCCGCCGAGCTGGACCAACAGACCTTCGGACATGCGTTCCGCACCGTGGCGCGCGACCGCATGCGCCACTTCGTGGCCGATGACGGTGGCGAGCCCGGCATCGTCCCTGGTGATGGGCAGGATGCCGCTGAAGACCCCGACTTTTCCACCGGGCAGGCAGAACGCGTTGGGCACGTCGGGCTTGTCGAACAGCACGAATTCCCAGCGCGCATTGCGCAGCGGCGCCACCGCGGCGATGCGTTGACCCACGCGCTGCAGTTGGGCGTTCGCCGTCGGGTCCTTGGAGATTGGCACCGATTTTTTCAGTTTTTCGAACTCCTGGAAGCCGAGCTGCATCTCCTCGGCGGGGCTGACCAGAAGCAGTTGCGAACGTCCGGTCTCGGGCACCGTGGCGCAGCCTGCAAGCAAGCTGCCCGTGAGCAGGGAGACGAGGAGAAACGTTCTGATTGCGCGGTATGTCATATCCTTTTTTCCCTAGCCCAATTTGATGGGAAATTCCGTGAAAAATTCCAGAGAATTCTTCCAAAGAAGATGTAAATCTTCACTGATTTTACCCGTTACTTCCCGTGGCGCCTAACGCATGCCCGGCGGCGAACCTGCGCCGCGGTTACGATAGAATGCCATGCCGACAGGCCAAATCGATTTCGGAGCGCTGAACCATGGCGGACAATAAAACGACTGTTTACCGCGGAAAAATCATCGACCTGTATCTGGAGAGGGTCAAGCTTCCGAACGGGACAGAGGCTGAGCTTGAGATCGTCCGTCACCCAGGAGGCGCTGCCATCGTGGCGCTCGATAACGAGAATCGTGTCTGCCTGCTGCGGCAGTATCGGCACGTGGCCGGTGGCTGGTTGTGGGAACTGCCCGCCGGCAAACTGGATGCGGGCGAGTCGCCCTTGAGCACCGCGCAGCGTGAGCTGGAAGAGGAGGCGGGCCTGCGCGCCAAGCAGTGGGAGCCGATTGGGAAAATCGTCAGCTCACCCGGCGTATTCACTGAAATAGTGCATCTGTTTCTGGCGCGGAATCTCATTCACGTGCCGGTCAATACGGAGACACATGAGATTATCGAGGTCCACTGGATTCCGTTCATGGAGGCGCTCGCCTGGGCGCAGGCCAATGAAATTACGGACGCTAAAACGCTGGTTGGGCTGTTCCGCGCCGGGAAAATCGCCGGACTTTCCTGAAAAATTCGGGTCAGGTGGCCGCTTCCACCGGCTGGACGTTGAGCGAGCCCAGCCAGAAGGACAGGTCTTTTTCCAGAAATTCTCCGGCCGACATGTAGTGCGAACCGTCGCAGGAGAAAGTAAGTCCCACCAGACCGTTCATGATGTTGATGGAACTGGAGCGCAGGTAAATCGTTTCATCGGCAAAGCGTAGTGACTTGAACTCATCCAGCACGTGGCGAACCTGATTCGGCGAGACCTTGGCGTTCGCCGGATAGGGACAGACGGGGTAGGCAAGACAGATATCCGGATTGATAATTTCATCGATGTTGTGCAGGCGATAGTTGTAGGGGTCGTCGAATAACCACAGCGAGCAACGCCCGCTCGAGAAATGGATTTTGCTGTGAAACACGCCGTGGTGCGACATGAGACGGTGAATGAGATCGAGCACCTGGTCGATGTGCTTGTCCAGCAGGCTGGGCGCGCGTTC
>DATICK010000235.1:0-5751 GCA_035456865.1 Sulfuricaulis sp. | reverse complement strand
CGGTCGCCGATCCTGACGCGCATAACCATAATAAGGTATCACCGCGGTGATGCGCCGCGCCGAGGAGCGCTTCACCGCGTCGATCATGACCAGCAACTCCATCAAATTGTCGTTGCTGGGCGAGCACGTGGGCTGGACGATAAACACATCCTTGCCGCGCACGTGTTCCATGATCTCGACCTGGATCTCGCCATCCGAGAAACGGCCGACCACCGACTTGCCGAGCGGCAATCCCAGATGCCGCACCACCAGCTCCGCGAGCGCCGGGTTGGCGTTCCCGGTAAATACCACCATGTTGTCCAAGGACACGCGATTTCCCCTGTGATACGGGTGATCCAATACATAAACTGGTTGGGGCGCCAGGATTCGAACCTGGGAATGCCGGAATCAAAATCCGGTGCCTTACCGCTTGGCTACGCCCCAGTAAATTCGCGCCCCGTTTATAACTGGCGCGGCGCCAGGATTGCTCGGCGCATCCCTGCGCCTCGCCCCTTCGGGGCCAGCGTCGCTGCGCTCCACTGTCCAAATTTGTTCCCGACAAATTTGTCGAACCTGGGAATGCCGGAATCAAAATCCGGTGCCTTACCGCTTGGCTACGCCCCAGCAATAACGAAACCGTCCGAACCCAGGAATACTGGTACTAACGCCGGGCGCCGAACATGAGGTCCCGGCTCTGAATGTCACCGCATCGCATATAATAAAGGATGCCGGTTCATCCCTCGCGCCACGAAACCGGTAAACGGTTTGGGAATTCTTTCCAGAATCTTCCGGCCGTGATCCTTTCCCGTCACCTTCAGGAAGGCGCATCCGCCCGAACCCGACATACGCGGCGCGCCGAACTCGGCCAGCAGCCGCATCGCGCGGTCCACTTCCGGATAGCGGCTGCGCACCAGCAGTTCCAGGTCGTTTTGCAGCCCACGCCCTGCTTGAAAGTCGCGTATTGTGAGGGGCAGGCTATAACGTGTCAATTCAGGGTCGGCAAAAACCTGCGCCGTGGAGACATGCACAGGTGGCACCACCACCAGATACCAAGCCTCTTCCGGCTCGAGGGGGGTCAGGATTTCTCCGATCCCCTCGGCCCAGGCCGCCTGCCCCCGGACAAAGACCGGCACATCCGTACCAAGCCTGAGCCCCAGCGCCGCGAGTTCCGCGCGGGAAAGCTTCGCATCCCACAGCTCATTCAGGGCCAGCAGTGTCGTGGCGGCATCGGAACTGCCACCCCCGAGCCCGCCACCGGCGGGGATGCGCTTGGTCAGGCGGATTTGAACGCCGCGGCGGTTGCCGGTCGTCGCTTGCAGCAGGCGCGCGGCGCGAACCGCCAGGTCCTTGTCTTCGGCTACGCCGGGAAACGGCGTGGTGCGCGTGACGCGTGCATCGTCCGTAATCGTGAATTCCAGTTCATCGCTGTAATCGAGAAACTGGAAAACCGTCTGCAAGCTGTGATAACCGTCCGCGCGCCGGCCCGTGATACGAAGAAAAAGATTCAGCTTTGCCGGTGCCGGCCAGGTTTGCATCCTCATGACTCCTGTTTTTATTTATTATTTAATGCCCAGCTTTCAATGACCAGTCGCACCTCGAGCGTGGCATCATCGGCCGGACTGCCGTTCGTGCCACGACCCTGTCTCTTGATGAAAAGTTTACTCGGCAAATCGAGTGCGCCGTAGCGGGTGTATTCCAGAAAGCGGATGTCCCAGCCGGACTGGGACAGCGTTTTCAAGCGTCCCTGCGGATCCAGCTCCTGGCTTGCCGCGGTATCGGGCAAGGGCAGGCCGAGAATCCAGTAATTGAGTCCATCGAGCGGCACGAGCCAGCCGGTGGTCCGGTATAAAAGTTGTTCCGGATTTTCCGCGTGCCAGCTGTGCTGTTCGGCATCGCGCAATTCCGCTCCCTGGTTGTCCCGCGTCAATCGCAGATGGCCGCGCCCCAGCGGACCGATGATATCGATGCGATGCCGCTCACCCTCGCGCACCCAATTCAGCGACGCTTGCCAGCCTTCCTCGGCCGTGCGCATCGACATGCGCCCCTGGATTTTCCAGGTCGTGATCGGGCGCAATTCCGTCTGTCGTGCCTCCCAGGTGGCGGCGGGATTCTCGACCGGGGGAAGCGCGGGTGCGGTGGCGCACCCGGCCGCGAGCGCGGTCAGGCCGAGGAGGCCTGCCGCATATCTCATGGTTTGAATTTTTTGATGACGCCGTTAAGCGCTTCGTTATCCGGCGTTTCGCGCAGCGCGCTGTTCCAGACGGACTCGGCCTCGCGATGATTGCCCATCACCCACAGCACCTCGCCGAGATGCGCGGCGATCTCCGCGTCGTTACGCACGTCCAGCGCGCGCTTGAGGTATTTCACCGCTTCCACATAATTGCCGAGCCGGTACTGCAACCAGCCCATGCTGTCCATGATGTAAGCGTCGTCCGGTTTCAGCGCGATCGCCTGATTCAGCAGATCAAGCGCTTCCTGGAAACGCGTGGTGCGATCCGTGAGCGTGTAACCAAGTGCGTTTAGCGCGTTGACGTTCTTCGGGTCATGCTTGAGAATTTCGCGCAGATCGTGTTCGGTCACGTCGAGCATGCCAAGTTTCTCGGCCGCCAGGGAACGCGCATAAAGCAGATCCCTGTCTCCGGGCACGGCCTGGATCGCCGCATTCAGTACTTCGAGCGCCTCGCGATACAGTTTGGCTTCGCGCAGAATCGTTTCCTGGGCGAGCGCTAATTGCACGCGTTGCGGATCGGTTTGCGCCTTGATGCCATCCAGCTGCCGGCGCGCCGCTGCCAGATCACCTTGTCTCGCCAGCACCACACCGAGCCGTAACTGCGCCTCGAAATAATATTCACCATCATCCACCTGGCGGTACCAATGGACGGCTTCCGCGTAGCGCTTGCCTTGTTCGGCGACTTGCCCCAGATACAGTCGCGCCTGATCGTTATCCGGGCGGAGCTCAAGAGAGCGCTTCAGATATTTCTCGGCATCTTCCAGACGGTTGTTCTGCAGCGACAGCAGGCCCACGGCATAAATGGTGTCGGCATCGTCAGGAGCGTCCGCGGCAACGCGTTTGAACTCCACGAGCGCTTTCTGCCATTCCTTCTGGTCGATCAGGAAGCGCGCATAATTGAGCCGGACGTTAGTCGCGCGCGGGTTACGGTCGAGAAACGATTCAAAAAAGGCGCGCGCCTTGTCCGGATCTTTCTGCGAGAGCAGAAGACGTGCTTTGAACAGCGCCGCCTCCTCCCAGTCCGGACGCAGTTTCAGCACCTCGTCGATGGTTGCCAGGGCTTTATCCAGGTCTCCGCCACGAACCATGAGATGCGCCATGGCGAAATGCGCCGAGGCACTGCGCGGATTCAGCGCGACCAGGGATTGCATCACATCGATCGCCGCGGCACGATTGCTGGCGCGTCCCAGCACGGCGGCAGCGCGCAGGTAGGCCTGATCCAGATTGCGGCGGGTTTCCTCCAAGCCGAAAAGCGCCTCGAACTGGCTCTTGGCCTCCGCGACCCGGTCAAGCTCGAGCAGCGCACTGATCATCGCTTCTCTGGCCTCGGCATCGTTTGGCCGCAATTCAACCCACAGTTGTGCCGACTGGAGCGCCTCGTCATAGCGCTTGGCATAAAGTGCGGCCAGCGTCGCGCGCTCGGCAACACGCGGATCGCGCGTCTCCTGCGCCACCTTGCCGAGAGTTGCCGCCGCCACACCGATCTGTCCCCGCTGACCGGCAATCTCGCCGACCAGCAGGTCATAAAGCATATCCTGCCGCAGATCGACCTTGGGGAGGGTCTCCTCGGCCTTGGCGGCCGGCGGAGCCGTTTCGTGCGACGGCCCGTCCTTCACCGTGCCGGCACAGGCCGTCAGCAAGGAAAAGGTCAATAAAACCGGGATGACGTTAAAACGGGAAATGATCATATATAGTAGTTCTCGAACAGCTAAAGGTGACAGGCTGAGTGTCCTTATGACCGCCGCCGCGCGCGGAGATTCACCACGCCATCTAAAATACTCATTGCAGTCTCTATTATCCAGGATAGGTGCGCAACCGGCGAACAGGACTGGTACCGGAATTATATTCAGATTACGACTAACGGCGCGGACATATCATGAATTCACTGGTTTTGCTAATCATGGTCGTGGTGGTATTTGCCTTCGGCTACCGCTTTTACTCCAAGCTTTTGAAGTTGGGCGTTTTTCGCCTTGGGGAAGATTATAGTACACCCTCGCCCGAACGGCCTGCCGCGGCCGAATCCGGCGTGTTGAGCCGCCACCTGCTCTTTGGCCACCATGTGGCTTCGCTTGCCGCCGGCGCCGCCATTACCGGCTGCATTATTTCACTAATATGGGGATGGGTTCCGGCATTTCTATGGGCCGTGGTCGGCACCGTGGTCGCGGCGGGCACTTACGGGCTGGGCGCGCTGTGGTTGTCCATGCGTTATCCCGGTCGCAATCCGGCCGAAATCGCCGCGCGTCTGCTGGGCGCTCCGGCGCACGCGCTTTTCGCGCTGGTCGCGTTTCTGCTATTGCTCATCATGAATTCGGTCTGCGTCACGCTGGCGGCGCAACTCCTGTCGGCGTTCCCCGCATCGGTGCTGCCATTCTGGATCATCACCGCATTGGCGCTGCTCCTGGGAAATTTTCTGCGCGGCAGGGAAGACTTCGAGATTATTCCTGCCTCCCTGATCGCACTCGCCTTGAGTCTCATGGTCGTGTGGCTGCTCGGCAATTATCCGCTGAGCTTTACCGGAGCGCTGCACCTCGAAACGGCCGAGTCGTATTTCCCGTTCGACGCCACGGTGGTCTGGGTCATGCTTCTGTTCTCCTACGGCTATTACGTCACGCGCCTGCCGATGTGGAAACTGATGCGTCCGCGCGGCTATCTCACCGCGCTGCTGCTGGGGACATCCCTTTTTATTTTTTTCGCCGCAGTGATGATCGATCAGCCCAGCCTGGTGGCGCCGGAATTCCACTCAGGCCCCGACATTCCGGATACACTTCCGTGGCTGTTCGTGACACTCACTTCCGGCGCCGTGGCGGGGTTTCACCTGCTGGTCGCCAATGCCGTCACCGTGCGCCAAATGAAACGTGAAACCGACGCACGCTATATTGGTTACGGCGGAGCATTGGCGCTGGGGCTGCTGGCATTGAGCGCCATCATCATCGGGAGCACCGGACTGCCGAACGTCCAGGACTGGAGCCAGCGTTACAAGTCATGGGAAACATTCACGGATTTGCACGCTGTCCTCGAGCTATACATCAACGGCTTTGCGCGCCACGCGGCGGGGCTGGGGCTGGGGCTGGACCTGGAGTTCGCACGCTCACTCATGGCGGTTGTGATTATCGGCCTGCTGGTCGCAACCCTGGAGACCGGGCTGCGCGCACAAAAACAGTTGCTCTCCGGCTTGACCGAGCGCTATCCCACTTTCGTCCCGGGCAATGAAAAAGCTTTGATCGCGACAGCTGTCGGTTTGTCAGCTCTGCTTGCGCTGCATGACGGTCATGGCCGCGGCGGGCTCATGCTATGGCCGCTCTTTGGCGTAACCGACCAGTTCCTCGCCATTCTCGGCTTCGCCTTGCTGGCCGTGGCGCTACGGCGCCTGGAACGACCTGTGGCGGCGGTGATTGTGCCGCTGGTTTTCCTGCTGGTTACCGCCAATTGGGGGCTGGGCGTGCTGATGATACAGTGGTGGTCGGACAATCGCTGGATATTGCTCCTGCTGGGTATCCTATTAATAGCCACGGAACTCGGGGTAACATTCCTGACCCTTA
Source organism: Sulfuricaulis sp. (assembly GCA_035456865.1). Taxonomy (GTDB): domain Bacteria; phylum Pseudomonadota; class Gammaproteobacteria; order Acidiferrobacterales; family Sulfurifustaceae; genus Sulfuricaulis. Next base: position 3 of record DATICK010000235.1, on the reverse strand, counting down.
ATA
>DATICK010000234.1:0-3244 GCA_035456865.1 Sulfuricaulis sp. | reverse complement strand
AAAAGATCGAGACAACTCGCACCGGCGATATAGGGCTGCAACCAGTTGAAAAGCGTCTCGCGCACGCGGTCGGGGGTGGGACGCAATCCCTCCGCCTCGGTAATGCTCAGGCGCCGGCCGCGCCAGCGTCCGCCGATAATGCGAAGCTTGCCCGAATAAGACAATCCCTTCTTCGTGGCCGCGCGGCGGCGCGCGGGCCTGCGGTCAGCGGCCGCCACCGACGATGACCGTCACCATTTGGTCGGGATGGACGCGCTGCCGGAAGGCATTGCGGATCTGTTCAATCGTCACCGCCTCGATGCGCGGAATGAAATCATCGAGATAAGTCAGTGGCAATCCATAAAAAGCAATGACCGCCAGGTTCTCGGCGATCTTGCCGTTGCTGTCGAGACGCAGCGGGAAACCACCGGTGATGTGCTTCTTCGCGGCATTAAGTTCCTGCTCCGTCGGCCCCTTGGCGACGAAATCCGAAATGACCTGGCGGACAAGCTTGAGCGCCTGATCGCGCTGCGAGTTTTTAGTCTGCAATCCTACGACCAAGGGTCCCGCTTGGCGCAGCGGCAGAAAATAGCTGTATACGCTGTAAGACAGGCCGCGCTTCTCCCTCACCTCCGTCGACAGGCGTGACACCAGTCCGCCGCCGCCGAGAATATAGTTGCCGACATACAGCGGGAAATAATCCGGATCACCGCGCCGCACCCCCGGCTGGCCCAGGATGATATGCGTCTGGGTGGCGGGAAACGCCACTTGCTTCTGCCGCGGGGCATCGAGCGTACGCACCAGGGGGATCGGAACCGCCGCGTGGCCGGCTGGCAAGTGACCGACGACACGTTCAGCGATTTTGCGCGCCTGACGCTTGCTTGCGTCACCGACGATCACGAGCCAGGCATTGGCGCCGACAAAATAACTCCGATGCTGAGCCTGCAGATCGTCGCGCGTGATCGCCTTCAGGCTGGATTCATCTCCCTGCGGGTCATGGGCATAGGGGTGATCGCCGTAAAGCTCGCGGTAAAAAGCCTTATCAGCGATTGCACCCGGCGACTGCATGTCCTTTTGCAGGGCCACCAGTGCCTGCTCGCGGATCCGTTCAAGATTGACCGCCGGAAAAGACGGTGCGGACAGAATTTTGGAAAACAAGTCGAGCGCCGGATCGAGCAGCGTGGAATCCGAGAGGCTGCGCAGGTCTACGGTCGCCATGTCACGATCAATGCCGGCACCGAATTCGGCGCCCAGACTCTCGAACTGGCTGGCAATGTCGTCGGCGGTCAGATCGCCCGTGCCTTCATCGAGCATGGCGCTCGTCAGACGCGCGAGCCCGGCCCTGTTGGCCGGATCGCGGCTCGAACCCGCGTCGAACACGGCCCGTATCTGCAGCATCGGCAGTTCGTGAGTTTCGACGAAATAGACGCGCGCCCCGTTGTCCAGCGTCCACTGCTGGATTTTCGGGGCGGCCTCAACTTGAGGAATAAAGGCAATAAAACACAGCGCCAGTATCCATGCACTGAGAAAAGTTAAAGGTGGGTTATTACCCCCCTCGTCCCTTGTTCCCGCCTGGGCGCACCAGAATCGTGTGCGCCCGTTCGGCGGGAAAAAGGTCCACCGGACCTTTTCCCTTTTCCGCCTCACCTCCCTCATCAGGGAGAGGGGGAGTTGGAAAAGAACCCCATTTCTACCGAACATCGCCGCCTCCCTGAGGCCGCGGCATGCGCCGTTGCCCCTTGCCGATCGGCTGCGGATCGAGCACCGCCACCGTCAGGTTCGTATCCACGAGATACTTGCGTGCCACAGTCTGCACCTGCTTCGCGGTGACGGCCTTGAGCTTGTCCGGGTAGTCGTCGACCATGCGCCAGTCGAGTCCGACCGCCGCCAGGCGCCCGATCTGCATCGCCTGATAGAACACCGAATCGCGACTGAAGACATTGCTCGCCACCACCTGCGCCTTGACGCGCCTCAATTCCTCGTCGGTGGCCAGCTCCTTCTTGATGCGTTCGATCTGCGCCCGGATGGCCTGTTCGAGCTCCGCGACGGTATGGCCGTTGGCCGGCGTGGCTTCGATCATCAGCAGGCCGGGAGAACGCGCAACCGCCGAATAGTCGGTGCCGATGCTGGCGGCAAGTTTTTTCTCGCGGACCAACTCGCGCTCGAAACGCGCCGCCTGCCCGCCATCCAGGATACCGGTCAGCACACTCAGCGCGTAAGGTTCCCATTCGGCGACATCGCTTCCATGGCCTGCGGAGGCATGCACCGGCGCATGATAGCCCATGAGGAGGTAAGGCACTTCCGCCGGAACCGCGACATGAATGCGCCGCTCTTCCTTCTGCTCGGGCTCCACGACTTCCTTTGCTTTCTCGAAGGCGCGCACCGGAACCTGTCCGTAATATTTCTGTGCCTGCGCGATAACTTCTTTCGGTTCCACGTCGCCGACCACCACGAGTATCGCGTTGGCCGGGGAATACCAGCGTCCATACCAATCGCGCAGCTCCTTGATTGTCATGGACTCCAGGTCGGCCATCCAGCCGATCACCGGATGCTGGTAGGGATGGACCTTATACGCGGTAGTCATGAATTTTTCCTGAACGATCGCCTCGGGCTGGTCCTCGGTGCGCCACCGGCGCTCTTCCATCACCACCTTGATCTCCTTGCGAAACTCCGCTTCGGCCAGTGTCAGATTCTGCATGCGGTCGGCTTCGAGTTCGAAGGAAATCGGCAGGCGCGATTTTTCCAGTTGCTGGAAATAGGCGGTGTAGTCGTAACTGGTGAAGGCGTTCTCGCGTCCGCCGTTTTCGGCGATGATGCGCGAGAACTCGTTGGGGCCATGCTTGGCCGTGCCCTTGAACATCATGTGCTCGAGCACATGCGAGATGCCGGTGATGCCATCGGGCTCGTCCTGGCTTCCCACCCGGTACCAGATCTGCGAAACCACCACCGGCGAGCGGTGATCCTGCTTGACGATGACGCGCAGGCCGTTGGCCAGCGTGGTTTCCTGCGTCTGGTCGCAGGCCATGAGCCACAGGCTCAGGAACAGGAGCCACAAAAGTTTTTTGAACATGGGGTTTCCGTGGTGATGATTCTTTATATACTATTGTGCCACAGCTTAGAGCATCGACACCGAAAAAAATTCCCCAGGATCATCCTTCTTGAAAGAAATCCGTCATCCGAAGCAGACCGAAAACAGCCGGCCCGCCGGCCTCTTCGGCCGCCTGCGTGAAAAGCTTACCGCTACTCAGCGCAGCTTCACCCGCGG
>DATICK010000233.1:0-15895 GCA_035456865.1 Sulfuricaulis sp. | reverse complement strand
GTGCACTCGGGCGCGCTCGGCTGGGTCGGCATGATCTCGATCGGGGCGATGTACTTCCTGATACCGCGCCTGTTCGGCCGCCAGATCTACAGCGTCAAGCTCATCGAGACGCATTTCTGGATCTCGACGATCGGTATCGTGTTGTACATCTCATCGATGTGGATCGCGGGCGTGATGCAGGGCCTCATGTGGCGCGCGGTCAACGCCGACGGGACCTTGACCTATTCCTTCGTCGAATCCGTGCAGGCGATGCATCCGTTCTACATCGTGCGCACCCTGGGCGGCCTGTTCTTCCTGACCGGCATGTTGATCATGGCCTTCAACCTGTGGAAGACCATCGCCGGCGCCAAGCCCATCGAGGCGGCCATCCCCGCCCCGGCCGCGGCGCACTAGGAGACGATCATGGCAACCGGACATGACAAGGTCGAAACCAGCGTCGCGCTGCTGGTGATCCTCACGGTGTTGGTGATCGCGGTCGGCGGACTCGTCGAGATCGTGCCGCTGTTCTTCCAGAAATCCACGACCGAGCCCGTCGAGGGCCTCAAACCCTATAACGCCTTGCAGATCGAAGGGCGCGACGTTTATGTACGCGAGGGTTGTTACCTGTGCCATTCGCAGATGATCCGGCCGTTCCGCGCCGAGACCGAGCGTTACGGCCACTATTCCGTGGCCGGCGAATTCGTGTACGACCGTCCGTTCCAGTGGGGCAGCAAACGTACCGGCCCGGACCTGGCGCGCGTCGGTGGGCGCTATTCGGACGACTGGCAACGCGTGCATCTCATGAACCCGCGCGACGTGGTGCCCGAGTCGATCATGCCGGGCTATCCATGGCTGGCGAAAAATAAACTCGATCCCGGCCTGATCCAGCGCAAGATGCGGACGTTTAACCAGCTTGGACCGGGCACGCCCTATTCCGACGAAGACATCAAGAATGCGCCTGCCGACCTGGATGGCAAGACCGAGATGGATGCCCTGATCGCCTATCTGCAGGGAATGGGCACGGCGATCAAGGTGCGGCGATGAACTTCGGTCTCATACATTCGGTGTGGACGGTGCTGCTGTTCGTGCTGTTCATCGGCATCATCGTGTGGGCCTGGAGCGCCAAGCGCAAGCCGCAATTTGACGAGGCCGCGCGCCTGCCGCTTGAAGACGAAGACATCACGCCGACGCGCCCGACCGGGGGGAAGCAGCATGGCTGATTTCACGAGCGGATTCTGGAGCTGGTACATCATCGTCGGGGCCGGCGGCGGCATCGTCGCGATGCTCTGGCTGATCCGCTGGATGTCGACCGGCCCACGCCCGAAACCCGGCGAAAAGCCCAAATCTCATGGCCACGTCTGGGACGAGGACCTGCAGGAGCTGAACAACCCGCTGCCCAAGTGGTGGCTGGGTCTGTTCTATGTCACGCTGGTGTTCGGCGTTGGTTACCTGGCGCTGTATCCGGGCATGGGGACTTTCAAGGGTGTCCTGGGCTGGACCGAGAAAGGCCAGTATGAAAGGGAAATCGCGGCCGCGGACAAGCAGTTCAACCCGTTGTACGAAAAATATCTCAAGGAGGACCTCAAGCTCCTGGCCGCGAATCCGGAGGCCCTCAAGACCGGTGCGCGCCTGTTCGTGAACTACTGCACCGGCTGCCACGGATCGGACGCCGGCGGCGGCCCGGGTTTCCCCAATTTGCGCGACGAAGACTGGTTGTACGGCGGCGATCCGCAGACCATCCAGACCACGATCCTGAACGGCCGCCAGGGCGCCATGCCGGCGTGGGGCGCGGTGCTGGGGCCCGATGGCACGGCGAACGTGGCGGAATACGTCCTCTCTCTCAGCGGACGCAGCGTGAATGAAACCGTGGCCGCGGCCGGCAAGGAAAAATTCATGCAACTGTGCGTGGCCTGCCATGGGCCGGAAGGCAAGGGCAACCCGGCCATGGGCGCGCCGAACCTGACCGACAACATCTGGCTCTATGGCGGCTCGAAGAAGACCATCATGGAAACCATCGACAAGGGCCGTGCCGGCCGCATGCCGGCGCATGCCGAGTTCCTGGGCGAGGCCAAAGTGCATTTGCTGGCCGCCTACATCTACAGCCTGTCGCATCCCGTCGAGGGGGATAGAGCGGAGAAACATTGAGCGTGAAACCGCATACCGATGAACCGGAGCGGGAGGAGAAAAAAAACAGCGGCGAAAACGAAAAACAGCGGATACCCTCTTTAGCCGAATCGCAGGAGGAGGTGGCGCGCCGCGTGGCGGAAAAAAAGGCGCGCCAGCCGGGGACTGAACCCCGGCGCAAGACTTCATCCATACAGGGCCGCATCATTCCCATCGCCGAGGCGGATGCGACCACCGAGGCGCTGTACGCCAAGCGCCAGCGTGTCTTTCCCCGCGAGGTCCATGGCACTTTCGCCACGTTGCGCGTGGCCATGGCGGGACTCACCCTTGGCATCTATTATTTTCTTCCGTGGTTCAACTGGGGTCAGGGCCGGCAGGCCTTCCTGATCGATCTCCCCAACCGCAAGTTCAATCTGTTCGCCTGGACGTTCTGGCCGCAGGATTTGTTTTTCCTCACCGCCATCCTCGTCATCTCCGCGCTGTCGCTGTTCCTGTTCACCGCCATCGCCGGGCGCGTGTGGTGCGGCTTTACCTGCCCGCAGACGGTGTGGACCGAGGTGTTCCTGTGGATCGAGCGTCAGATCGAGGGCGACCGCCCGAAACAGATGAAACTCGCGCAGTTGCCCTGGAACCATCCCGACAAACTTCTGAAAAAGAGCGCGAAGCACTTCGTCTGGATTCTGTTCGCGGCCTGGACCGGCTTCACTTTCGTCGGTTACGTCACGCCAATCCGCGAGTTGAGTTTGTCCGTCGCACATCTGGCGCTCGGGCCGTGGGAAACGTTCTGGATCCTGTTCTACAGCGGCGCAACCTACGGCAATGCCGGCTGGTTGCGCGAGCAGGTGTGCCTGTACATGTGTCCGTACGCGCGTTTCCAGGGCGCGATGTTCGACCGCAACACGCTCATCATCTCCTACGATCCCGCGCGCGGTGAGCAGCGCGGCTCGCGCAAACGCGGCGCGGATCCGAAGCTGGTGGGACTCGGCGATTGCATTGACTGCACCCTGTGCGTGCAGGTCTGCCCCACCGGCATCGATATCCGCAACGGGCTTCAGGTCGGCTGCATCGCCTGCGCCGCGTGCGTGGACGTGTGCGATTCGGTCATGGACAAAATGGGTTATCCGAAGGGGCTTATCCGCTACACCAGCGAAAACGCGCTGGAAGGCAAGCCGGTCAAGCTGCTGCGCCCGCGCGTGCTGATTTATACCGGCCTGCTGGCGGCGATTGTCGCGGCGCTGGTTATTGCCGTATTGTTACGCGTACCGCTCAAGCTCGACGTGATCCGCGACCGCAACGCGATGTATCGCGAGACTTTCGACGAAAAGATCGAGAATACCTACACGTTGAAAATCATGAACATGGACAACGAGGCGCATCGTTATGTACTTTCGGCGCACGGAATCGAAGGACTGCAATTGCGCTCCGACCGCGCCGACTTCGCGGTCGCCGCGGGCGAAGTGGTGGAAGCGCCGGTGAGCCTGCTGGTCGATCCGCACCACTTGTCGCAGCGCAGCACCCCGGTCTATTTCCGCGTGCAGGCGAGCGACGTGGATGGGCTGTCCGCCGAACAAAATGCGCGTTTCCTCGGTCCGGTGGAGCGCGAGCAAGAGGACAAGCATGAAACAAAGCATGACAAAGACTAGCCGCTGGTACCGCGAGCCGATCATGTGGCTGGTGGTCGCGTTTCCGCTCACGTCCGTGATCGTCGGCTTCGTGAGCCTGGCGCTGGCGATCCGCTCCGACGACGGCATGGTGGAAGACGATTACTACAAGCAGGGCATGACCATCAATCGCATGCTGGATCGGGACAAGGCGGCCGCCGCCGAGGGCCTTACCGCCGCCGTGGAGCTGGATGCCGCGCGTCACGAGCTGCTGATCCGGATGACCGCACGCCAGGCGACGGCCTTGCCCGACAACATTCAGCTCAAGTTGATGCACGCGACGCGCGCCGGCTTCGATCACAGCCTGGTTCTGCCGCGCCAGGCCGACGGCACCTACCGCGCGCCCTTGCCCGAATTCGTGCCGGGCCACTGGGACGTGCAGCTCACGGCACAGGACTGGCGTCTTACCGGATCGCTGTTCATGCCGGGCGATAACCGCCTAGTCATGCGCCCCAGCTTGCCCTAACAAGCTGTTGAAAGTCTCATTCCTTCTCCCTACGGGAGAAGGCCAGGATGAGGGGGAAATAAAAAAATAGATGTTTGACGAAAGTAATATCGCCCTCACCCCTCCCACTCCCGTAGGGAGAGGGAGTATTTCAGCAGTCTGCTAAGCATCGCGCGATGCCAACGGAAATCACTCTCGTCTCGGCGTTCCTCGTCGGCCTGTTGGGTTCGACGCATTGCCTCGGCATGTGCGGCGGCATCGTGGGTGCGCTCACGTTCGGATTGCACGATGACATCCGCCGCTCTCCCGTCCGGCTTTTCCCCTATCTCGCCGCCTACAACCTCGGACGCATCACGAGCTATGCCATCGCCGGCGCCTTGCTGGGCGCCCTGAGCGCCAAGGCATTGGGCCTGGCTCCGCCGGCGCAGGTCCGTTGGATCGTCAAACTCGTCACCGGCGGTTTCATGATCGCACTCGGGCTTTACCTCGCCGGCTGGTGGCCGGGCCTCACGGCGCTGGAACGCCTGGGCGGAAAACTCTGGGTACGCATCGAACCCTTCGGCCGGCGGTTTCTGCCGGTGAATCACCCGCTCAAGGCGCTCGCACTCGGGCTGGTATGGGGCTGGCTCCCGTGCGGGCTGGTGTATTCGGCGCTCGCCTGGTCGCTGGCTTCGGGTGACGCGGTACAAGGCGCCGCGCTGATGCTCGCCTTCGGTCTGGGCACCTTGCCCATGCTGCTCGCCATGGGCGCCGCCGCGCGCTGGCTCGGCCATGTCGCGCGCCTTGTCTGGGTGCGGCGCGGCGCAGGTGTTTTGATCCTGCTCTTTGGTCTGTACACGCTGTTCACTCCCGGCGCGCACTCGGGCCACGGCGGCGAACACGCCAGCCATGTACAACCCGCGAATCACGCGTTACCGTAACGTTGCCGAAAAGTAGAACGGGGGAAACAACATGCGACGCATCAAAATGACCATCGGTTCGGTGACGCTCGAAGCCGAACTCCTGAAGACGCCTACCGCGGATGCCATCTGGAACGCGCTGCCGTTTACCTCCAAAGCGAACACCTGGGGCGACGAGGTTTATTTTTCCACGCCGGTGCATCTGAAACGGGAAGCCGACGCGCGCGACGTGGTGCAGCCCGGCGAGCTGGCGTTCTGGACCGAGGGTGATTCCATCGCGATCGGTTTCGGCCGCACGCCGGTTTCACGCGGCGATGAAATCCGCCTCGCGTCACCGACCAACATCTGGGGCAAGGCGCTGGGAGACGTCAAGCAGCTGAAAAAAGTGAAAAGCGGCGAGACGATTAAAGTAGAGAAGGTCGGATAACATTATTCAATAGTGTTTCAGTTTGAATGTCTGCTTTCGACCCGAAGCAGACATTGATCTCAAGACTGACCGGATATGAATATAATTATGTTTTCAACTGGACGCGGTGATACGGCGCACCGTTTCCTAGTATATCGTGGGCCGTTCAAGCTGATGTTGGCTTTCTCACGAAAGGGGGCGTTATGAGCAATGAAAGCAGTAACCACGTGGTGGTTGTTGATGTGAAGATGCCTTTCATGTCCATGGTGACATTCATGGTTAAGTGGGCGATCGCGTCCATACCCGCAATAATCATCCTTTTTGTAATATGGGCTATCGCTGTAGCGGTCCTCGGCGGGATATTCGGTGGGATGGGCCGGCATTATTAGCGCAAGAGTAGTCCACAATGACACGCGCGCACAGCAATCAAAGGGGCCAGGCTCGATTATTCCCCAATTTGATTCACTGAACTATAGACAGAGTCCATGATCGACATGGTTGCGAGCAGGAGCGGTGCATAAGTGTGTATTACGATAAATAAATGATCCCGGCCCCATTGATTCCACCTCGGTGTACGAAACGGCGCTGAACCAGTACCTGTATTCTTGACATCGTTCGGTCGAGGCGCATGATAGACGCGTCCCATCTCACTCATCCTCCGGGCGGCCCTGATGAAATACAAAGACTACTACGGCATTTTAGGCATCGAAAAAAATGCCGGCGTGCCGGAGATCAAGAAAGCCTATCGCAAGCTCGCGCACAAGTATCATCCTGACGTCTCCAAAGAGCCGAACGCCGAGGAAAGATTCAAGGAAGTCGCCGAGGCCTACGAAACGCTCAAGAACCCGGAGAAGCGCGCTGCCTACGATCAGCTCGGCAGCTATCAGCCGGGACAGGACTTCCGCCCGCCCCCGGACTGGCAGAAACAGTACAGCGATACGCACTTCTCGGCCGACGATATCGATCTGTCGGACCTGTTTGCGGGCCTGCGCGGTGGCCGGTTTCACGCGCGCCAAGACCACGGCAAAATTTCGATGCCCGGGGAAGACTACGAAGTCGCGGTGCATATCACGCTCGAGGAGGCGTATCGCGGCACCGAAGTGGAACTCGACCTGAGCATGCCGGAATTCGATGACAAGGGCGTGTTGCGTCGCGTGCCGCATGTCGTCAAGGCGCGCATTCCCAAGGGCGTCACGGACGGGCAAAGGCTGCGCATTCCGGGCAAGGGCGGCAAGGGATTCAACGGCGGGCGAAACGGTGATCTGTATCTCAATATCGTGCTGCACCCGCATTCGCTGTTCCGGGTGAGCGGTCACGACCTGTACTTCGATTTGCCCCTGGCCCCGTGGGAGGCCGTGCTCGGCACCAGCGTGGATGTACCGACGCCGGGTGGCCCGGTCCGGCTCAAGGTGCCGCCGGGAACGCACGCCGGACAAAAGCTGCGGCTCGGTAAACGCGGACTGCCCAAGCCGCGCGCGGGCGAAGGCGACCTTTTCGCGATCGTGCAGATCGCCGTCCCTGGCGTGGTCAGCGAACGCGATCGCGCGCTGTACCAACAACTCGCGCAAGGCTCGACGTTCAATCCGCGCGGACATTTCGAACAGGAGCTTAAAAATGAAAGTCGAACTCACTGAAGTGCTGTGGCTCGATGAGCAGGAGCAATTGTCGCTGACGGAACTCGCCGGGCTGTCGGGTCTTTCGGAAGCGGAACTTCACGAGCTGGTGGATTTCGGCGCCATCATACCGGTTGACCCCGGCGCCGAGCCGCTTGGCTTTCGCGCGGACTGCGTCGTGACCGCCAGAACCGCATGCCGCTTGCGAACTGACTTCGAGCTGGAAGCCCAGGGGCTGGCCTTGGCCCTGACTCTCCTCAATCGCATTCATGACCTCGAAGCGCAGCTACGCGACCTCAGCGCGCAACTGCCACGCCGGCCATGACCACTCAGCGGCAGAAAAGGGTCAGTACCCTTTGTTACTCAGGCTAAAGGGGCCGACCTAACGGGGTCTGGTTCAAATATTTCTGTCTGAGTTGAAATGTTGCCTAATAATTTGAGCCTAGCCCCTTTGATTCCTTAGTGATTACCCGGGCCTTTCAATTTGCTCTCAAGTTGTGAAATATACAACTGATATTGATCGTTTGATGGATTCAGTTTTAGTGCAGCTCGAAGATCCTCAAGTGCACGATCGTTTTTTGAGAATTGCATATATATAAATCCACGCGCAGCGATAGTAGCGTCATCTTCTGGCTCAATATCTATCGCGTAGTTAATATCTCGGAGCGCGTCGTCGTAATTCTCTAGCATTTTGTAGCTTTGGGATCGCATCCAATAGGCTTGCTTATAGCCCGGCTTTTCTTTGATAACCGCCGAAAGATTGGTCATGGCGCCTTGGTAGTCATCAATCTGGTAAAGGCATTCACCTAGCTGTTCGTTATAAAACCAGAAATTGCCATTCTCTAGAGCTTTGCGGTAATACTCGATCGCTTTCGGACAATTGTTTGAAAAATAATATTGGTCTCCAATATCAGCCGCTATTCGTCCTTCCAATATTTTGAGATGAGAGAATTGATCATAGTATTGGCGAGCAGCAATGATCGTTTTGTTCATTTCTTCGTAAGAGCCACCCCAACGAGGAAGCCGGCTTGTCAAAAAGTACCAACGTGCAGTAAGGCTTAACGGATTAATTGTTAGGGCCTTTTCGAGCAGCGACGCTGAGTTATTGCCGCCTTCATTCATGTCTATCTCCATTAGGTAGCAATAAGCCTCTGTTAATGAGCCATCCAAGGTAATCGCCTTGCTTAGATCTTGCTTGGCAAGATCGAACCAATATTTCATTCCCGAAATTTGCGCTTCATTTGTGTCGCTAGCCCATTTTGTTCCGCGTTTGGTCCAACCGAGTTTGGTTCGGTAAATGCCTCTTGCCAAATACGCCATAGCATCCTTCGGCCTGTTTCTAACCCACTCATCCAATGGCTGTTGGATGTTCTTGTCAGCACGGTAAAAAACATAGAACGCCTTGTGGAGTTCATTCTCTGTAAGAGGGTTCTTTAAATAAACCTGTTGAATTGCTGATAGGCGTTTAGAAACTTCGTCAAAATTCTGTTGCTTGAGCAGCAGCAAGGATTCATCTTCTCTTGGCAATGCGCTTGGCGTTAAAGTCGTATTCACGCAGCCAGTTAAGGAAAGCCCAACCAGAAGATATTTCAAAAGGCGATTCATTAACTTCCCCTCGTCGATAAATTCGATTTAATTTATTTCACTCCCACGTCCAAATAACGGGCCTGCCTCCACATAAAATAATTATAGGCACGATCAATCACTCGTAATAGCTGTAAAAATCAAGTTTTTACACGATTCAAATGCCGATAAGTGTCTGCTTTTGGCCGATAACGGAATTTCAATCTGAGACACTATCTGAAAAAAGTGAAAACTGGCGCGGCGATAAAGGTAGAGCGCGCAGATTAACGGCGCTCAGCGCATAAAAAGCGAAGCCGATCAGCACCAGGCCGGAGAGCCGGTTGATCCACGCCAGCACGTTCGGCGCGAGTTTCGCGGCGGTGCCGGCGACGACGCCGGTCAGCGCCAACCACCACAACAGCAAGCCCGTGAATATTCCCAGCGCAAACACCACGGCCTGTTCGAAGGTGGACCAGGCCGCGATCGATGCAAACAAGCCCGCGAAGAATAGTATCGTCGGCGGGTTGGCGAGCGTCAGCAGGTAGGCCGAAGCGAATCCGCGCCACAGGGGACCGTCGGATTTTTTACGCACCACCGGTTCCGGCCGGGCCCGCAGGATGCGCACCGCGAAATAGAGCAGCACCAGCGCGCCGGCGAGGCGCAGCCCGTTGCCGCCCGCGAGCAGCAGCGACGACACCGCCGCCAGTCCGAAGGCCCCGAGACAGGCATAGGTGAAATCCGCGGCGGCAATCCCGGCGCCGAAGGCCAGCCCCGGTGCGCGCCCGCCGCCCAGCGTGCGCTGCATGCACAGCAGGCTCATGGGCCCCACCGGCGCCGCGACCGCGATGCCGGCGGATATCGATTTAAGCAGCAGCCAGGGGTCGATCATGCGGGCCAATCATACCCGAGCCCCCGGTTGGTATCCGGCCGCACTCCGGATTGGGAATTCTATCCCCCGGTTGTCATAAAAGATAATTCGCTGACGGGCCTGAGATGTTTAGACCGTGATCAGAAAAGGAGTTTTTCAACACAATGGACTCGAAGCAAACATTTATCAACGGTGCATAGCTGGAGGTGTACTCGAGTTACATAAAGATTCATCCGTCGCGATCCCAACAGAGCTCGCATGATATATTCTGTGCTCTAATTGCCCTCTCGAGCGGAAACCGGAATGCGATCACGCATGCGTCTCATCACACTGCTTCGCGTCGTGAGCTTTTTGAGTGCTTCAGTAATCGGTGGACCAGCGCTTGCGATCTCCAATGACTACTCGCACGCGATAGGCCTTGCCGTGGATCGCTGGCTGGTGGTCCAGAAGCCGTCCGGATTCTTGCCATATGATTTCAATTTCCTGGAGGACAAGGAGTCCGAGCCGGACAACATGTCGACTGCGAACCTCGCCCGGCAAGCAGGTACTGCCGCGGTACTGGCCGATTACTATGCCTTCACGAAGGATCCGCGGGCACGACCGGCAATAGAAAAATTCCTCACGGCTTTTGGCCGTCATTCATTACCGATCGGAAAGAGCCTGACGCAAAGTCTGGTCGAGAAAACACGTATTCTGTCGATGCCGGTCGGGCGAGGCAAAATTCGCAACGCGCTGGAACGGTTGGGCCTGCTTTTTGATAAACAAGGTCCGGGCAAAGTGCTGTCGCCAGACACGGATTACAACGGTGCCTTCACCGGAACTGTTGCGTTTGCATTACTGACGGAACTACGCTTCGCGCAGACCAGCCAAGACGAAAGCTTCTCCAATCTCCGGCAAGCCTGGCTGGAAGCGCTCCTGATGCTGCGAATCCCGGGGCGAGGATTCCGCAAATTCCCAACCTGGATTGCCCCTCACCCCTATGCTGATGGCGAGGCTTGGCTGGCGTTGGCCCAGTATCATCGCCAATTTCCGCAGGACAAGCGCGTTGCTGAAATGCTGGCCTCCGTCGACGACAGCCTGATCAAAATCTACGGTAGTGATTTCAATATCGATTTTTATCACTGGGGCACCATGGCAGCGGCGGCTCGATACGCCGATACGAAAGAAGCGAAGTTTCTTGATTTCATCAAAAACCAGACCAGCGCCTTCCTCGATAGCAAGCAGCAACCTGCTAGCTACAATGATTGTGCTTCAGTCGAAGGGGTAGCTGATGCACTCGCGACGTTTGTCAGCGCGGGCGAGGGCGAGAGCGAACTGTCCGGGCGGGCACGGACATGGATTGCGAGAGAGATGACCAAGACGGAGAGACTGCAGATCAAGCCTGGCCAGAAAGAGCTGGTGTTCACGAATGCCCGAGTCTCTGCACCGCGTCTGAAAGAATTTACCGGAAGTTTCCTCGCGGGGCGTTACGATCTGAAGACCCAGGTGGATTACACGAGCCATTGCGTATCCGCGATGTTAAAGCTGCAACGGCAAAATAGACCAAAAATTAAGAATTAATTGCGTCCAGCTGCTATTTCTTTCTGGGTCACCGCGGGCTCGTTGGAACATGGCCTGTTGGGTAGCGACAATGCCGCAGCAACATGATTACAGTGAAAAAAAAGCTCCCCGCCGGTATCCGGATGGGAGCTTTTGAGTTTACAGATAACTTATACAGTCGACAGTGCTATGAATCGTTACCGACTGCACATGCGGCTAGTCAGGCTTTATACAAAGTCGTCCGACTGTCCGCCACCGCCGGTAATGCCGAAGGCATCGGGTTGTCCGCCACCGCCGATGGTAGTGGGTTGACCACCGCCGCCGATAAGCGCACCGGGTTGACCGCCGCCACCGATGGTAGGCGGTTGACCGCCGCCACCGATAGCAGGGGCAGGTTGCCCGCCACCTCCGTTAATGATGTTTCGCATGATTTTCACCTCCAGTTTAGAGTTATTAATTACATATCCAGGATTTGCCGGTTGCCAGGCATCTCGACCGGTTTGTCCCCGGCTATTACCCTACTCTCGCCCCCGTGTGTTGGCAACGGACTGAAGTCGGCAGCTGTCGACTACCTCCTAAAATCCCGTAAATAAAATAATGGTTTTCGTTAGGTTTATGCGGCAATAAGTCCTGCACCAATAGGCCCCTCCACAGCCGACCGCTCCGTGATTCGGAGCTTCTCGACTAGGCTGCGACGTCTCTACAGATGGTATCGAAGTTCTTAGTTACCGTTTACGTCGGTTAACGACCCATGATGCCGGCGGATATCGATTTAAGCAGCAGCCACGGGTTGATCATGCCTACCGGAGCCCGCGACTGGCATTGGTCGCCAAACCGGTCTGCTGAATCAGGTATGTAGATGTCTTCTGACGGAATCGAACGAACCGCCGGCCCCGAAATCCCCGCTTATCCCATATTATTTCCCCGCGTCCGGGTTGCGACCCCGCCCGGCCGGGGCTATTTATAGGTATTGATGCCCAGCGATCCGCTTTCAGCAAGAATTATGCAGACCCGCGTCAAGACCAAAAATAATGCCTTGCCGGTCGGCTACCAGTTAGGCGAATACACGATCAATTCGGTGCTGGGCCAGGGAGGCTTCGGCATCACCTACCTTGCCCAGGACACCCACTTGGGATCGCTCGTGGCCATCAAGGAATATTACCCCGAGGACTATGCCGAACGCGGGGAAAACTCCACGATCTACCCGCGCCCCGATGGGAATGCTTCCGACGCCGAAATATATCGCTGGGGTCTGCAGGAATTCTTGAAGGAGGCCCAGGCGCTCGCCAAATTCAAACACAACTATATCGTGCGCGTGCTGCGCTACCTCGAGGCGAATGGCACGGCCTACATGATCATGGAATACGAAGAGGGTGAAAGCCTTTCGAAATACATGAAGCAGCACGGAGGCTTTTTGAGCGAGCCCGACCTGCTGCGCGTATTCCTGCCGATACTCACGGGCTTGCAAGCCGTGCATGAAGCCGGACTGCTGCACCTCGACATCAAGCCCGACAACATTTACCTGCGCCGCAGCGGCCAGCCCATGCTCATCGATTTCGGCTCGGCGCGCCAGCGCCAGGGCAAGGCCGACACCGGCCGGGTCGCGCTCACGCGCGGTTACTCGGCGCTGGAGCAGTATCCCGGCAACGGTGGCGTGATGGGCCCCGCAACCGATGTCTATTCGGTCGGCGCCACGCTTTACCGTTGTGTTACCGGTCGCGAGCCGGTGGATTCCCTGGAACGTCACAAGACCATCGGACTGAGAAAGGTCGATCCCATGCCGCCGGCGACCCGGTTCGACCGGCCGTTGTTCGCGCCGCATATCCGTCAAGTGGTGGACCTCGCGCTGCGTTTGCAGCCGGCGGATCGTCCCGCGTCGGCCCTGGCTTTGCAAAACGGCCTGATGGGCAAGGAGGCCAAGGAAGAAAAAACCACCCCGATGTCGGTTCTGGGACACGGTTCCGGCTTTATCGGCATCAGCAATGCCATCATGAAACCCCTGCGCAAGTTGCAGGGGCGCGGTTTTCTGGAATCGACCTTTTTATTCTTGCTGGCCATCGTCGCCATGGCCATCGCCTCCGTGAAAATCATGATCGACACCGGCCGTCTTGATGAGGCCGAGCTGTACACGTATTTCGATCAGATTCAGGCCCTGCCTTACGACGCCGGGCGCGAGATCAACCAGTTCATCAACGCGCAGCTGGGAATCAAGCCGGTGGTCATGGCCCCGGTCAGTTCGGCAATGCCGCAACGCACAGTCAGACCGAGACCTGTTCCGGAAAAGCCCATACCGGTATTCGATCCTGCCAAGACGATTGCGCTCACACTTGCGGCGCATGCGCCGGTGACGGCGCTCGCGTTTGTGCGCGACCATGAGGTGCTGGCGGCAGCCTACGATGATGGCACGGTGAATCTGTGGGATGCCGAAACCGGCGCGCTGATATCGACCATGGCCTCCAGCAAGGAGTCGCTGGGCACGATGGCGGCGTCGCCCGACGGGCAGTGGCTGGCCTTTGCCGTTGACCCGAACGCCGTACAGATCTGGGACGCCAAGGAAAACAAAGCGGTTGCGAAACTCTCCGGTCATTCGGCGCCGGTGATGCGGCTCGCATTCTCCGCGGATGGCAAGCAGCTGGTGTCGGTCGATCGGGATTCGGACGTGATCCTGTGGGCCATGGCGGAGTCAAAAAAAATCTTCGATCTTTCCAAGCCAAGGCATGAAATTCTGGCACTGGCCGTCGAGCCAAACGGACGCGTGTTGGCCGGGGCCGATATCGAAGGCGGCATCCAGTATTGGGACCTCACGGGCGGCAAGGAACTGGCGTATGTGCTGGCGCACAAGGTCCCGGTCAGCACCGTCGCCTACTCCCCGGACGGCAAATGGCTCGCTTCCGGGGGGCAAGACCACAACCTGAAATTATGGGATACCGGGCTTGGGCGCGATGACCGCGTGCTGGCCGACGCCCCGGATGAAGTGAATTCCGTGCAATTTACTCCCGACAGCCGCTGGTTGTTGCTGGGAGGAAAGAACCAGCCGCTGCAAATCTGGGACGTGGAACAAGGCCGGGTCGCCTACCGGCTCGCCGGTCACGATCTCGGCGTTTCGGTGCTCACGATTTCATCCGATGGTGCGCGTCTCGCCACGTCCGGCGATGACGGAAAAATACTGATCTGGAAATAAGAAATCGGCCTCTCTGCCCGGCTCACTCCTGTATCTCATGGCCGCGGCGACCGCGCCCACACGCCCGCGGCCGGTATCCGGCTGCAATCCGGGGCCGACAAGCCGCGCGCGGTGCGCTAGACTGGCGGATTCACCCTGTACCGGCCATGACCGACCCGATCAACAATCTCAACGTCCTCTCGCAGGACCTGCTGCCCACGCCGCAGCAGGTCAAGACCGCGCTGCCGCTGAGCGAGGACGCGCAGCGCACGGTGCTGCGCGGGCGCGAAACGGTGCGCTGCATTCTCGATCGCCAGGATCACCGCCTGTTCGTGGTGGTCGGTCCGTGCTCGATTCATGACATCAAGGCCGCCAAGGAATACGCCGCGCGCCTGAAGCAGCTGGCGCAGGAAGTGAGCGACACGCTCTATCTCATCATGCGCGTCTATTTCGAGAAGCCGCGCACCACGGTCGGGTGGAAAGGGCTCATCAACGATCCGTTCATGGACGATTCCTTCCATATCGAAAAGGGCCTGCACATGGCGCGCGAGCTGCTGCTGCACCTGGCCGAGATGGGCTTGCCGGCCTCGACCGAAGCGCTCGATCCGATCACGCCGCAGTATATCTCCGACCTGATCACCTGGACCGCGATCGGCGCGCGCACCACCGAATCGCAGACGCATCGCGAAATGGCCAGCGGCCTGTCGACGCCGCTCGGCTTCAAGAACGGCACTGACGGCAGCCTCACGGTGGCGATCAACGCGCTGCAGTCGTCAGCGCGCGCGCACCATTTTTTAGGCATCAACCAGGAAGGCCAGTGCGCGGTGTTCCGCACCCGCGGGAACCGCTACGGGCATATGGTGTTGCGCGGCGGCGGTGGACATCCGAATTACGATTCGGTTTCGGTTGCCCTGGCCGAGAAGGAACTCGTCGCGGCCGGGCTGCCGGTCAACATCGCGGTGGACTGCTCGCACGGCAATTCCAACAAGGACCCGGCGCTGCAGTCGCTGGTGGCGGAGAACTGCGTTAATCAAATCCTGGAAGGCAACCGCTCGATCGTGGCGTTGATGCTGGAAAGTAATCTGCATGCGGGCAGTCAGCCGATCCCGGCGGATCTGTCCAAACTCAGGTACGGCGTGTCCGTGACCGACCCCTGCATCGACTGGACGACCACGGAAAAACTGCTGCGCAGCGCGCGCGAGAAACTGAAGGACGTCCTGCCGGCGCGTCGTGCCGCCGGCAAGAAAAACTAATCCACGTTCAGAACCACCTTGCCCATCGTCTTGCCGGAGGCGACCAGGGCATGGGCGTCGGCGGCGCGTTCCAGCGGAAAAGTCTTGTCCACGTGCACGCGCAGCTCACCAACCTCGAATAGCTTGGCACCGCGGCGCAGGATTTCGCCCTGGTGCGTCATCGCCTCGCTCAGGCCGAAGAACACCGGGACCAGCATCAGCTCGAAGCTCACGCGCTGGTTGCGCCCACGTGGAACGTTCCAGTCCATTTCGGGTCCGGGCGCGAGCAGCGTGACGACATCGCCGTAATAGCGCACCGCGGAAAAGGTTTCGGCGAGAGTTTTGCCGCCGACGGTGTCGAAGGCGATGTCCACGCCCTGGCCGCCGGTCCAGTCGAGCACCGCCG
>DATICK010000232.1:0-3720 GCA_035456865.1 Sulfuricaulis sp. | reverse complement strand
CGACTTCGCGCTCGCCTGGAACGTCATCTACCACGGCGATCGGGTTATCGTCGCGCGCGCCTTGGCGGAACTCGCCCGCGTGCTGCGCCCGGGCGGGCTGCTGCAGATCACGATGCTCTCCAAACGCAACGCCCTGTTCGGGCAGGGCACGGCAGTCGCTGCGGACACGTTCGTGGCCGACACCGACGACGAGGAAAAGCGCCACCCGCACTACTACTGCGATGCTGTCGGGCTGCTCGCGCTGCTCGACGCGTTCGAGCCGCTCTATCTGCTGGACCGCGAGCAAACCAAGCCCGGCTCGTACCATTGGGTGGTGCTGGCCGAGCGCCGTCCTTTCTGAGTGCAGGGACAATCGCACCCTGGCGGTTTGACAACGGGGCGAGCCGCACGAAAAGATGACCCTCGCCTACAGCGGCAGCGCTAAGAAAGCCGGTCTCGACGGCAACATCGTGCACGCCACCCAGCTCGAGGAAATCGCGGCCAAGCTGGCGAAGAAGTAAAATATCATCGGCATCTGGCAAGTAAAAAGTCCGCGAAAGCGGGCTTTTTTATGTGCCTGAAAAAAATAACGCAAGATGCGTCTCGTGGCGTTGCATAAGAGAGGCAGGGATTCCGTGGGCAGGCTTGGGTACTTAACTTTAAGGTGTATGCGCGCTTACAACCTCTACCCCAGCGCGGTCCGCACCGGCATGCGCTCACGCCTCTATCCCGGCGAGAATCGCCATGCCCCACCCGCGCTGGAAACCATGCGGGCAGCTTGGCGAGCAGGCCGGATAGGACTTCCGAGCAGTGTAATCGCCATAAGCAATTGAATATGAATAATAATGTGTTGTGAACAAGTAGCTTGGCATCAGGGAGGGAGCCATTCGCAACAAACCGCAATTGATATATCTCAATGTTAATAATGTTCCCGACTGCACAATCTGTCGTTAATGTGTTGTGAATAAGAAGCTTGGCATCTAGGGAGGGGGCCATTCGCAACAAACGGCAATTGATATATCTCAATGTAAATAATATTCCTGTCTGCACAATCTGTCGTCAAAGGAGAAAAAGTTTATAGAAGCAGGCCCTATCGTTTTGGCGGTATTTGAGTAGCTACGACAGGCGGTATCAGCGGTGCAGGTCTAACTGGACTGATTTAATCGTGAGAAATGCCGAGGTTTTTGCAGTTTCTCATCTCAACTGAAAGGCAGTGGAGGATAAGCACATGAACCGGAATACGCTCACCCACCTTCTCACAATGGTTCTGTTGGCCGCATTCCTGGCACTAACAGGCTGTGGTAGCGATGGCTCTGATGGCACCAATGGCACCAATGGTACCAATGGCACCAATGGTACCGATGGCGCACCGGGCACGTCGGGCGGTAATGTGCAGATTCAGAACTTCCACGGCGCCGCCGCGTTGACGGAACAACTGTTAGTGAATGACGGCAAATTCATAGTGGATGCCCACATCACCTCCGCTACCGCGGATCCCAGTGGCGTGGTGACTGTCAACTTCACGGTCAAGAAAGACGGGGTACTGTATCCCGGCGCCACGGGCTTCAGCTTCAACATCGACAAACTGGTCCCGGCACCGCCACTGAGTGGCAACCCGAACGCGGACGAAATAAGTTGGAACCAATGGGTTCCGTACCTCTATCGGACGGAGACAGCCGGAACCGCCGGTGCGGCGCCTAACGACTGGCCCGCCACTCAAAATGGTGTGACAGTCAATCAGGCCAGCAGCGAGAGCAACGGCACCTTGACTGATCACGGCGATGGCTCGTACACGTACGTATTCAAAACCAATATCTCCAATATCACCAAGCCAGTGGGCGGTGCGGCGGTCACCTATGATCGCCACCTCACGCACCGAATCTCGCTCATGATGGGTGGGCACAGCGGCCCCACTGACGATGATACCTTCGATTTCGTTCCTGACGGTTCCCCGGTGACCGAGACGCGCAACATCGTCGCCACCTCCGGTTGCAAGGGCTGCCACGGCGACGAGTTTCATGGTCACGGCGGCAATCGCGTTTCCGTCGAGAATTGCGTGACCTGTCACAACCCCAGCAACACGGATGCGCAGAGTGGCAACACGCTGGACATGAAGGTCATGATTCACAAGATCCACTCGGGCGGCGAACTGCCGAGTGTTACCGGCCCTGCCACAGACGGCATTTTGTGGGACGATCCTGCCACTCTTGCCGATGAAACCGCCGACAATGATACCTTCGCCATCTGGGGTTACGGCACCAGCAAGCATACCTGGTGGAAGGTGGGCTTCCCGGCTCTCATTCAGAACTGCACCAAGTGTCATCAGGGCGGGGGCGCGAACGAAACTAACTGGAAGACAAAATTATCTCGTGCCGCTTGCGGTTCCTGCCATGACAACGTCAATTTCGCCACCGGCGTAGGTCACGAGGGTCCCTTGGGTAGCGGCGGTGTGCAGACCAATGACAATTTCTGCTCAACCTGCCATCAGAGAGCGGGCGGCACTGTTATTGGCATAGCGCCTAATGTCGAGAACGCGCACCACTGGACCACGACCGACGCGGTCGATCCGCTCTACGATGCGCGCAATAATCCGGAGTTCACGCCCGAAATTACGATGAGTGCTGGGAGCGGCCCAGGCGGCGCGTATATGGCCGGCGATAGTCCGGTAGTAACGGTGAAGCTGAAAGACGTTAACACTGGCACGTACATTAGTAATCATGTCATCACACAGGACGCCACCGCTGAAGGCTGCCTGTCAACCGGCTGTCCGGCGGCTGATGGGCTGTTCGCAGCGTCCAATTTCTTCGTGCAAGGACCCCGCGGGCATCGTGTTCCGGTGCTGACCACGGCGGCGCGTGCGCAAGTCCTGAGTACCAGTACGGGGCCCTTCGATATCAGTGCCGCCAGCGCAACGCTGGTCGTCTGGGCGGATCAGGGCGTTGACCTGGTATCGACCGACCTTGGCGGAACGACAAAGGTCGGGAAGATCACCGTCAACGTGAGTGCGGGTACCTTTGTAAGCACAGCGGCAGCCACCACCGCTGAGATCGTGACCTGGCTGAACAGCAATGCGGCTTTCAAGGCCCGTGCCATTGCCTATGACCAGGCTGGCAAGGTGGGCATCCGCAGCAGGAATCTGGGTAGTGTCTACGGCATCCAGTTGCAGGCCAGCGCCGTGACCACCGCGGTGTTCGGTGGCGATGTGACTATCCACATGCCCACCGGTTCCACGGCCAGCAACAGGATCGCCCAGCAAACCACTCCGGCGAATAACGACCCGAAGGTGAGCTGGTTTACCGACAGGATCGAGTATGCGCTGGATCCGGTGGATGACCTGACGCCGGGTACTTACGTGGTCAATGTCGAGATAGGCGATCGTGGTCGCGTCAGTGCTGACGACTACAAGACCCCCTCGGTCGCCAAAAAGCCGTTCCAGGTGAAGACAGCCACGGAAGAACTGGCGCCGGCAGGCAATTGTGATACCTGTCACCAGTCGCAGAGCGAAGGGATGGTTTTCGATCAGGGTCGTCATCACAAGATATTTGACGACACCGCCGTCGATCAATGCGGCGCCTGCCACGACTACATGCCACAGACAGCGGTGGGTCTCGACTGGCCTGGCGCGGTACCCATCTCCAGACGTGTGCATGGGGTCCACTTCGGTTCAAGCCTGAACTACCCGGTGCTGACCATCAGGCACGCCGATGAGCCCGCCAACAGGTTGTGGGATATCACGTTCCC